>JBBQRB010000106.1:0-11986 GCA_038215315.1 Pseudanabaenales cyanobacterium | reverse complement strand
TTAACATAAACGCCTTTTATTAAATTGTGATAATTTTCTTTGTTGTTATTTTGGGTTTGTTTTTTTTAGCTTAACCCACCTAACAAAATTTGATTTTAAACCCCCTTCCATTTAAATTTTTTGGGGGGGGGCGCTACCCCCCCCACCGCTAATCTTTTACTGGGAAGGGAGTATCTAAGCAATTTTGGTTAGGTGCGTTCAGCTAAAACCAGCAAGCCCTAACTATCAACAAAGAAAGTTAGCACAGTTTCATCAACGCCTTTTAGTTTAAGCGGTTCACGTTTGCGAAGCTCTTCATCATTGAGATAGTCGGCGACTGCTGCCGAAACAAGGATGCAGTCTGGCTCAGCCGCCGACTGAATCCTTGCCGCAATATTGACTGTTGGCCCAATCGCTGTATAGTCCGATCGCTCAGCACTTCCAAACATCCCCACCACCGCCGTACCTTGATGAATACCGCAGCGAAATCTCACCTTGGGGATACCTTGAGCTTGCCATTGCTCATTGAGTTGAGCCAGATATCGCTGCATATCCTTTGCCGTCTTCACGGCGCGGCGCACCTGCTCATTGGGACTGCAATCTTCGGGTGCGCCAAACAGAGCCATAATCCCATCGCCCATAAACTTGTCCACAGTGCCGCCATTGGCAAAGATAGCTTCAGTCATTGCGCCTAAGTATTGATTGAGAAGTTCCGCAACACGGCGCGATCGCAAAGTATTTGCAAGGGAAGTGAAGCCGACAATATCCGTAAATAAAACTGTGATCATCCTTGGCTCAGGGCGTAGGTCTAGACTTAGCTCACCTGTGGCTGCCTTGGCGACTAGACTAGCTGGCAAAAAACGCTTGAGTACGGACTCTGTTAAATAGAGATTAAGCTGAGCAACTCGGCGCTCATTTGCTTTAAGTGCCAGCAAATTCTTTACTTCTGCTAGCAGTTCGCGATCGTTAAAAGGTTTGGCTAGGTATGCGTCTGCTCCCTTCTCTGTGCCTTCAATGCGTGTTTCTTCATTGGCTTTGGCTGTCAATAAAATCACAGGAGTGCCAGACAACTGCTGATCTTCACGAATTAGGGCAATTAAATCTAACCCAGACACCTGCGGCATCATCAAGTCAGTCACAATCAAATCAGGATGATGCTCTTGGGCTTGGGTATAACCATGAGCGCCATTGTAAGCAGAAATCACCGTATAGCCAGCTTGATTGAGAATGCGGCGAAGGTAACCGCGCAAATCGCGATTGTCGTCAACCACTAAGATTTTGCCAGTTTGGGAATGTTCTTCATCATCCCCAATGCTAACATTCTCGTCAGCCTCTAGACTGATATCAGTTTCTAAATCCGCTAGTTCTACTGAGGCCCGCGACATCTGTAAATCTGCATGAAGATTAGTCACCTGATCGGCTGGCAAATGGGTTTTACCAAAGGGGATAGAGATCGTAAAAGTTGTTCCATAGCCATATTCGGAGGTAACAGAAATATCGCCTCCATGCAAATTCACTAGCTCTTTAACCAGAGCTAGCCCCAAACCACTACCCTCATAGCTGCGATTAACCGACCCTTCTGCTTGGCGAAAGCGATCAAAAAGAAATGGAAGCTGATCCTGTCGGATGCCAATGCCTGTGTCATGCACCTGTAAAATACATCTCTTATGATCAGGATCATTGGCGATACTGACAGTAATGCTGCCATTACTGGGTGTAAATTTCATCGCGTTAGATAGCAGATTATAAAGAACTTTGTCAAATTTTTCTAAGTCAAGATAAATCTCTGGGCAATCGTTGAATTCACTAAATAAATGGATACTTTTGCGATCGCAGTAAGGACGGAAAGAATCAATGGTTTGGCTAGTAAATTCAATCAGATTGCAAGGTCGAAAACAAGCTTGCATCTTACCCGCATCAAGTCGTTGGATATCGAGCAGTTGATTGACTAACCGCAACAGTCGCCGACAATTGCGGAGTGCGATTATTGACTGCTCGTAAGGAAGGGGTTGAGAATGTTCGATCGCTGACTCTAGAGGACCAATCGTGAGGGTGAGGGGAGTGCGAAACTCGTGGGATAGGTTTTGGAAAAATTCCGTTTTTTGGCGATCTAGTTCTAGAAGTTGCTGAGCCTGTTGACGAGTCTTTTGAAAAAGATTAGCCTGTTGTACTGCGATCGCGGCTTGAGCTGCTACAGCCTGTACTAAGGAGACTTCCTCAGGCTTCCATTGCCGAGGATGCTTGTTTTGACGCATAGAAATACTGCCGATGATTTTGCCATCGGATAGCAATGGAACCATTAATAGCGATCGCGCTACAGAACGCAAGGGCAGATCGATAATGTTCCATTCGACATCTTCATGGAAGTCAGAAATGGCTACAGGTTGTTTAGTTTCGATTAGCGCCTGAAAAACAGGATTAACAGAAATATCGACTATTGACTGCGGGAGTCTGGATGGCTCATTATTACTAGAAATATTGGAAATTTTGGGAATATTGCCTGTCTCTTCAGATTCAAGCAAATGTAAACCAACACAACGCAGATAGTGATCCTCCTCAGTCCAGAGAGATAGAGCGCAACTTTCCGAATTTAGGGCTTGACCCAATTGCTGCGTAATCGAAGCAAAGATTCTTTGAGGATCAAGACTAGAGCGAATGGTGCTGGTAATTGTATTTAGCAGAGATTCTCGTTTGGCTAGTTCTTGAACCTGATCATAGGCTCGCGATCGTGAACTAACGATCGCCGCCTGATCGGCAGCTAGATCAATTAAATCTAGCTCGTCAGTACTCCACAAATGCGGAGTTTCACAGTGATAAAGTGCCAACATCGCTAAGCATTCCTGTTGAATTGCTAGCGGTACAAACAGGATTGATTTGATGTTGGACTGCTCATAGATGGCTCGCTCAGCCTTGGATAAACTCTGATCGCTTTCGATATTGTTAATTGCCACAATTTGAGAATGACCCGTGAGAATTTGTGCTAGTCGCGGTAAGTTCTCAATTGGTTGATCTCCGTAGGCAAAGTAGTCCTCTGCAAGTTCGCCATTCTCAAATAGCTTTAAAATACTTCCTGAAACTTCAAAGTTACGCACAATTGATTCCGCGATCGCGGCAATACTCTCACGATAGGGAGCAGCATTATCGACTGATGATGCGATCGCATTCAGTAGGGATTGCTGTCTTAATGTACGCCGCAATTCTGCGGTGCGACTTCTCAGGACATTATGAGTATCAATTGCTTGACTGACAACATTTCTAAGCTCAACTTCATCCCAAGGTTTGGTGACATATTTAAAAACCTTACAGGTATTAATTGCCTCAACTAAGTCCTCGACATCGGTATATCCCGTCAAGATAATCCGCATCGTGTCTGGATATTTAATTGCCATCTGACTCAAAAATTCCGTTCCACTCATGATCGGCATTCTTTGGTCAGAAATAATTACCGCCACTTCGCCTTCACGATCAAGTATTTCCAAAGCCTCCAGACCACTATTAGCGCGTAAAACTTGAAATTCTCGATAAAAAGTACGAAATAACAAATCTAAGTTATCGGGTTCATCATCGATAACTAATAATTTAGGTTTGAGGGCGCTTTGTGGACTCATGTAGCCACTTTTTCCTAAATAAGATTTGTAATGACTTGGAATTGCTGAGTTGGAATTGATCAACTAGTTGATCGTTAGCAAAAAGCAAGTCACAACCCCTGACAAAAATAAAATAACGTGCCTTTGAATATACTCTGTTTGAATCATAACCGATCCTCTTTACGTGTTTTTGCTTATGATCTGACAAAAACTAAATAGTAAGTATGTACGCATAATAAAACGCAAAAAAGCTATGGCGCACGCTGCGCGTGCGCCATTAGCATTTACAGCAGATTGAGAGCAAACCAAACCCAGATTTTTTGTAAAAGCCACGCAAAGCGTGGCTTTTACAAAAAATCTCGGTTTGTTCTCAATCTGCTGTAAATAATTTGAAGACGTTCTGTGAGGGCAAGTCTAGCTTCCTCACGGTCATCAAAATGAATTTTTTCCCGCCCAATAATTTGATAGTCCTCATGTCCTTTACCAGCAATCAAAATCGTATCGCCAGCCTCAGCCTCGGCAATAGCAATTTGAATGCACTTGTGCCGATCGCCTTCAACAGTCATTGGTTTATTGCCAATATCAGCGTTAACACCCACCACCACATCGTCTAAAATCTGCTGTGGAGATTCGGTACGCGGGTTGTCTGAAGTGACATAGACACGATCAGCTAGCCTTGCCGCGATACCACCCATCAGGGGGCGCTTAGTACGATCGCGATCGCCTCCACAACCAAATACACAGATCAATTCTCTTTGGGTAAAAGGACGCATCGCTTTTAAAAGATTTTCCAGACTGTCAGGGGTATGGGCATAGTCCACAATTACAGTTACATCTTGCTCTTCACTGATCTGTACCCGTTCCACGCGCCCTGGCACATTGACAAATTCTGGTAAGCGGTTGACCAGATCAGCCAAATCTAAACCCATATGCAGCCCTGTAGCGATCGCTGCCAAGATATTTTCCACATTAAACCGACCGACTAGAGGCGAGCTAAAGGCGATCGCTCCTTGGGGGGTATGCAGAGTTCCTGTTGCCCCATTGGGCAAATAGGTAAGATTTTCGGTATAAAAATCTGCTTGTGAATTATTAATGCTATATGTCCAGACTGAGCTTGTGCTAAGCATTTGCGCTAAACGTTGACCGAAGGAATCATCAATATTGATGATTGCTCGACCTTGCAGATAGGTCTCACTAAACAACAAAGCCTTAGCTTGAAAATAAGTTTCTAAATCTTTGTGATAGTCCAAATGATCCTGCGTCAGGTTGGTAAATACAGCTACTTCAAAGGGGCAGCCCATCACCCTTCGCTGATCTAGCGCGTGAGAGCTAACTTCCATCAAGCCCACATCACAACCACTGGCGATCGCCCCAGCAAGTTGCCCCTGCAAATCCACCGCAAATGGTGTAGTATGCGTCGCCGTCTGCGAGTAGCCAGCCCAGCGCGTATACAAAGTGCCAAACAGAGCTACGGCATACTGTGATTGCAGCAAAAATTCGATCAAGTGGGTCGTGGTCGTCTTGCCATTTGTCCCCGTTACACCGATTAGCTTCAGCTTTTGAGCAGGATAGTCATAAAAAGCGGTCGCTAATTTGCTGCAAGCCAAAACTACATCATCCACAGCGATCGCCTTGGCTTGCAGATCTGGGGCTAATTCCGCAAAAGCTTCGTGGGAGATGATTGCCGCGATCGCTCCTTGAGCGATCGCGCCTTGGGCAAATTTGCCTCCATCCACCTGTGTACCTGTCATGCCAATAAATAAGTCTCCTGCTTGACAAGCTCGCGAGTCAGTAGTTAAGCGTTTTATCTCCGCACACTCTAATTCAGGCTGAAAATCTTGATAACCTGCTGATATTAGTAATTGTCCTAAACGCATAATTTCTGATTCCTGCTCACAGCCACAAAATGTCCCAAAATTTTGACATGAAGTATTCACTAATAGCAACACATAGCGTTTCTCGGCAGCTATACATGAAAATATTTTCACAAGGAGAAGATCCCCTAAAATGGGGTGTCTTTCCTACAGCAATTTTCGATCAAACTAAGAGGATTTTTGAAAGCGTTGCAAAGCAACGCTTTCAAAAATCCTCTTAGTTTGGATTCAAGCGCAAAGCGCTGTAATTATGTCAACAATTAAGGAGTGTATTTCATGGGTGCAGCATGGACAGGAGAATTAGAACTAGAATTTGCCAAAAGGAATCAGCAAACTGTGTTAACTCGTAATTATGCAGTTGCCCCTTGCAGAGTCCAGCGATCGCTCTATCCAGAAGGTGATGAGGTTTGTCATTGCATCATATTGCATACCGCAGGGGGGCTAGTCGGCGGCGATCGCCTTTCCACCAAGATTAATCTTCAGCCTCAAGCCAAAGTCTTAATTACTAGCGCGGCGGCAAGCAAAATCTATCGCAGCACGGGCGAAGAATCTGTGCAAAATATCTATATTCACATTGGTGAAGGTGCGGCTTTGGAGTGGTTTCCTCAAGAGACGATCGCCTTTGCCGAAGCCAAATATCGTCAAACAACGAGAATTGATCTAGCGACTGATGCAACCTTGACTATGTGGGAAATTGTCAGATTTGGGCGTACAGCAAGAGGCGAGAGATTTGTCGATGGGAATTGGCGATCGCACACAGAGGTCTGGCGAGATCAAAGCCCTTTATGGATTGATCGTCAACATTTACAGGGAAACTCAGAAATGTTAGATAGTCCTAATGGATTGAATGGACAAGCAATCACTGCCAGCCTTGTTTTTGTTGGGGCAACTGTCGAGCCAGAGATGATTTCACAGATTCGTTCCATTTGGGAGCAAGGAAATTATCAAGGGACTTCGGGGGTGACGCGATCGCTTTGTGGTTTAGTCTGTCGCTATTGCGGCAACTCTTCTAGTGATGTGCGTCGTTGGTTTCAGCAAGTCTGGCAGCTTTTACGTGTATTCTATAGTAATAGAGCAATTTGCGTACCTAGAGTTTGGTAAACACCTATGCAGCTTTCGCCTCAAGAGAAAGATAAATTATTGATTTTTACAGCAGCCCGTGTCGCAGAACGCCGCAAGGCAAAGGGGCTGAAGCTTAACTATCCTGAATCAGTAGCCTTTATTACAGCAGAAATAATGGAAGGTGCTAGAGAAGGGAAAACTGTCGCTGAGTTAATGACCTACGGGGCAACCCTATTGACCCGTGATGAGGTAATGGAAGGCATTCCTGAAATGATTCACGATGTCCAAGTGGAAGCTACTTTCCCTGATGGCACAAAACTTGTCACTGTACATAATCCTATTCGCTAGCTTTAGCTATGGAGATTTGAGATGATCGCGATCGCTAAAACACAAAACAAACAAACAACAGAGGCAAAGCCCAAATTAACCTTTGAGCAATTTCTAGAAGTTTTTCCTGAATATGGACATTATGAACTGATTGATGGCGAGCTAGTTGAGATTTGCAAAATGGCATTTACGCGCATTCATGATGATGTTGGCGAATTTATCGACAGACGCTTTTATCAAGAAGTTGAGCGATTATCTCTTAACTATGTAATCAAGAGATCAGTTCCCATAGTGACTCGCGATAAAGATGGAAATGAACGCGGACGTGTACCTGATTTAAGCGTAATTGATGCGAAAATCTGGCGTTCTAATCGCGGTGACTATAAAGGATTGCGTGAAAAAATTCAGTTGGCTGTTGAGGTGACTTCTACAAACTGGGAGGATGATTATATCGATAGGTTTGAAGAATACGAACGCACCGGTATTCCTGAATATTGGATTGTTGATTATTCAGCGATCGCCAGTCGCAATTTTTTAGGTAATCCTAAAGTACAGACAGTTTTTGTCAATTTATTAGATGAAAATGGTAAATATCAAACAACTAAATTTACTGGAGATGACAAAATTATTTCTCAGACTTTTCCTGAATTAGATTTAACTGCTGCTCAGATTCTAAACATTTAGGATGTGTTGCTTCGTACCATATCCTAATTAAGTAAAAATGGAGATAAAACTATGATTGCTGGTGAAATAATTACCCCAGATGGTGAAATTGAATTGAATGCTGGGCGCGAAGTAATTACGCTCAAAGTTGGAAATTCAGGCGATCGCCCGATTCAAATCGGTTCGCATTATCACTTCTATGAAACTAATCGCGCTTTGATCTTTGATCGCGATCGCGCTAAAGGTACACACCTTGATATTCCTGCTGGCACTTCGATCCGTTTTGAGCCAGGGGATGAGAAAGAAATAAATCTGGTTCCCTATGTGGGTAGCCGCGAGGTTTATGGATTTAATGCTTTAGTTGAAGGCAAACTGGATAATTGAAATTAGAAAGGCTTAAACTATGTCTACAATATTTGCTGCGGAAAAATTGACCATCTACGATCTCGAAAAGTCTTTCAATTTGACTCTCTGCGATCGCGCCGACTTTTTCCCAGAATGGCAAAACCTTCAAACAGAAATCAATGCTAGGGAAAAAGAACAATTAGACCGCATCAAAACCAATTATCTTCATTTATCTAAGCGCTTAATGCTAGAGGAAATGGTGAAAATGGTTGTGGTGTCACCACTTCTAGACATAGCAGGATTTTATCAAGAGCCATTCTATTCTGTTGCCGAAAAATCCATTAAAGTTGCCGTTAAGGACGATAATCTCACAATTCGCGGCAAAATCGATGTTTTAGTTCTCCAAGATCGCTTTTGGATATTGGTAATTGAATCAAAGCAAGTGGGAGTCTCGCTGCAAAAAGGAATTCCTCAAGCCCTTGCCTATATGCTTGCTCATCCCAATCCATCGCAAACTGTTTATGGGATGGTCACAAATGGCAGCAATTTTATCTTTCTCAAACTCGATTCACAACATAAACCCACTTATGCGCTTTCCGATGAATATACATTGATGCGTCACGGTAACGATCTATATGAAATCTTGCAAATACTCAAAACAATTGGAAAAGCAATTACTTGACATTCAGAGAAGTAATCTCTGATTTATACTAAAATTATCTGTAACACATAAAAACCAACGCAAATGTCTCCTATTCTCAAAAGTGCTCACATCAAAAATTTTAAAAGCTTGGGTGATGTCAACTTAAATTTTAAGAATCTAACTATTATTGTAGGCGCTAATTCTAGCGGCAAGTCTTGTTGTTTAGAATCACTTAATTTATTGAAAACTATTGTTAAACTTGGTAAAGCTCCTCCTTCTTGGTATTTAGAAGACGATATCAGAATCGGGGAAGAATCTTCTGGTATTACCTTGCAAGTGTCTATAAGTGATGCAAAAGATGCTGATTATTCAGTCAATCTTGCGTTACAGGGAGATTTAGAAGAAAATTTCATTGTCATGTCTGAGAGTCTAACGATAAGTAAAACAAAGGTTATTGCTATATTTAAAGGCAAAGGTGAGGTTCGAGATGAAAATAATAAGGCAAAACAGTTATATCAATCTACACCAAATACTGTAGCTCTGTCGTCAACAGGTAGCTTTGGTATTAAACCAGTAACTAAAAAGGTTGCTGATTTTATAAAGCAGTGGGAATTTTATGATTTAGATCCTGACTATATTAAGAGTTATGAAATCAGAGGCTTTAAAAATGAACCTATCGATAACCCAATGCGTCTTGATAGCTTCGGTCGCCAACTTCAAGGATTGCTTCAACATTGGGCATCAGATCCTAATGATCAATTATTTAAAGAAGTTTCTGCTGAAATACAGCAATGTTTAAATATAGATCTGATCTCTGCTGATCATAAAGGTAAACAAGTTATCAAGATAAAAGAACAGAATGGTTTAGAAATACCTTTTAGTAATCTATCCGATGGAACTTTACGAATGATTGGATACTGCTCATTGTTGTATTTTCCAGATATACCTAGCCTAATAGCAATCGAAGAACCAGAAAGAAACTTGCATCCTGGTATTCTTCAAGATCTTGCATCTATTCTAAAAAGATTGTCCCTAAAAACTCAAGTAGTTATCACAACTCATAGTTCTCAACTACTTGATTGCTTTGACATTAATGATATATCAAGTGATGTTTCAGTAATTTTGGTTAAAAAAAATCCCGAATCAGGTACTGAGGCAATTGGATTAGATAAATTAAGTCAAGATTGTGATGGACTTCGGGATTGGATGCAAGATTTTGGGATTGGAAACGCTATTTATCATAGCAATCTTCTTCAAGAGGTATTGGCAAACTAATATGGCAAAAGTTCGCATCTGGACTCCTGAATCAGACACGGACAGCAGAGTTGTCCAATCACTTGCAAATAAAATATCTAGATTCCATAACATAGAAATTTTAATTAGTATATCTAGTAAAAGTGCTTATAATACAGCCGCTCGCATAGATGGCGGTTTAATCAAAGCCGTTACAACTTACTTAAAACAAGATGACTTAGTGATTTTTTTGCTTGATCATGACGGCATTCAGTCTCAAGCGCAGAGAAAAAAAGAAGCAAATTCTCACGTTAATAAAATCAGCGAAGTAGTTAGCCAAATACCAGAAAAAACTATTCTGTTGTATATGTGTCAAGAGCTTGAGGCTTGGCTATTAGTTGATTGCTTGGGTATTTGTTGTTATTTCAAAAGGGATAATGATGAGATTATAAGACAAGATAAAAATTGGATTAAGTTTGCTCAAAGCCATCAATCAGGTAAAACTGATTTAATTGTAGAAGTAGAGAGGGGTGGAAAGAATGCTAAAGAGTATCTAGTAAATTTTTCTCGTGAAATTATTAAGAGAATAAATCCTAAACTTAAACCCAAGGACATAGATAAAAACGAATACACCGAGAATATAGCCGATCGCGTTTCAGAATTTATTAACATAAATATTGAAACGCTTAACCGCAATGATTCCCTAAAAAAATTTGCTGATTGTCTTCGTGAAATTTCTCAAACACCCGATAAATTAACCAAGGAGAAACCCCAATGAGTTACAGAATGTCCCGTCGTGCTTATGCCGAAACCTATGGCCCCACGGTTGGCGATCGCGTCCGTCTTGCCGATACTGAATTATTTATTGAAGTGGAACGTGACTATACCACCTACGGCGATGAGGTGAAATTTGGAGGTGGCAAAGTAATCCGCGATGGCATGGGACAATCGCCGATTACTAATGCCAATGGAGCCGTAGATCTGGTGATTACGAATGCGCTGATTCTCGATTGGTGGGGCGTAGTCAAGGCGGATGTGGGCATTAAAGATGGCAAAATTGTTGCGATCGGTAAGGCGGGAAACCCTTATGTTCAGGATAATGTGAATATCATTATCGGATCAGGCACGGAAGTCATCGCAGGAGAAGGTCGCATTCTCACCGCAGGTGGTGTTGATACCCATATCCATTTTATCTGTCCACAGCAAATCGAAGTTGCGATCGCATCTGGCGTAACCACCATGATCGGCGGAGGCACAGGACCCGCCACTGGAACCAATGCCACTACCTGCACACCTGGTCCTTGGAATATCAGCCGTATGCTTCAAGCTTCCGATGCTTTTCCTGTGAATATAGGCTTTGCGGGTAAAGGCAATTGCAGTCAACCTGAAGGGCTGATTGAGCAGGTCGAAGCTGGTGTAATGAAGCTCAAACTTCATGAAGATTGGGGAACGAATCCTGCCACGATTGATAACTGCCTGAGCGTAGCCGAGAATTACGATATTCAGGTCGCTATCCATACCGACACCCTCAATGAAGCGGGTTTTGTGGAAGATACGATCGCAGCTTTCAAAGGGCGCACCATCCACACTTACCACACTGAAGGGGCTGGCGGCGGTCACTCTCCTGACATCATCAAGGTCTGCGGTGAAGCGAATGTGCTTCCCTCATCCACAAATCCCACTCGCCCTTACACCCTAAATACTTTAGACGAACATCTCGATATGCTGATGGTCTGTCACCATCTTGATCCTAACATTCCCGAAGATGTCTCTTTTGCCGAATCCCGCATCCGTCGCGAAACGATCGCCGCCGAAGATATTCTTCACGATCTCGGTGCATTCAGTATGATTTCTTCTGACTCGCAAGCAATGGGAAGAGTCGGTGAAGTTATTATTCGCACATGGCAAACGGCGCACAAAATGAAGGTGCAGCGCGGTATTCTCTCTAGCCCCGAAGCGACTCGTGCTGACAATTTTCGCGCTAAGCGATATATTGCGAAATATACGATTAATCCTGCGATTACTCATGGTATTTCAGAATATGTCGGCTCTATCGAAGTTGGCAAAATCGCCGATCTCTGCCTGTGGTCACCAGCTTTTTTTGGTGTGAAGCCTGAAATGGTGATTAAGGGTGGCTTTATTGCTTGGTCACAAATGGGCGATGCAAATGCCAGTATTCCCACACCGCAGCCTGTCTATATGCGTCCGATGTTTGGCAGTTATGGCGGTGCGATCGCGCAAACATCTTTCACTTTTATGTCACAAATTGGGAT
>JBBQRB010000105.1:0-11989 GCA_038215315.1 Pseudanabaenales cyanobacterium | reverse complement strand
AATTGGTGTTTTTGTTATTTTTTAAATTTATTTGTTAATAATTTTCTTGTTTTTTTTTATTTAAATATTAATGCGGTTTAATTTTTAATAATTTTGTCGCATTTCATAAAACATTAATTTGTTTTTTTTTGTTGCCCCAATTTTTATTTTGTCGTTGTGGCGGGGCTCCCCCCCCCAACTCGTCTTCTGGTTTGATGACTGGCGACAACTTTAGTAATATTTAAACGGCTTTATTATTTCTATCAAATAGAACTAGAACTGTCTTCACAATTAATTTTAAATCGTACCAAACACTCCAGTTCTTGCGATATTCAATATCATAATTGACAACTTCCACAAAAGATTGGACATTGGAACGTCCATTTACTTGCCACAATCCCGTAATTCCAGGTCTAACATCTAGCCGATTCCATTCTGTGTAGCGCTCATCATGGTATTCGATTTCTAGCTCGTAGGAATTAATTTCATTAAAAGTTGGAGGACGAGTTCCCACTAAGCTCATATCTCCAATTAACACATTCCAAAACTGTGGAAACTCATCAAGACTAGTTTTACGAAGAAATCTTCCTACTCTTGTTACACGAGGGTCATCGGCATTTTTAAAGAATTTACCAGTAGAAGCCGTATCTGAACTATTTGATTGAGAATTGGTATCAATTTGATTAGTCACCTTTTTCTTTAGTTGCTCGGCATTTTTGACCATAGAACGAAATTTCCAAATGCGGAAAGGTTTGCTCAGTAAGCCACAGCGAATCTGACCAAACAAGACATTGCCTTCACTCTCTAACATAATTGCGATCGCGATCGGCACGAACAAAATCACCGTAAAGCTCAGACCAATCAATGCACCAACAATATCAATTAGCCTCTTAATCGGATCACGCACAGAAGGATGGACAGGCACACTTGGATCGACATCAATCCAAGGAAATATGAATTTTAAAATTGGGTAGAAAATTCGCAGTACAGATATCTGAAGGAGAAGTCTTTGTAATCTAAATAGAAATAGATTAAATGGCGTAATGTAGCTAACCTTGGTTTTTTGGATCGATTCAGCCAATCGAAAACTATTGCTTTGATTGTCCATTACAAAAAGATTGCTGAGCGAAGAAAGCCCGATTACTTCACGTATCGCATCGCCAACACTCCATAAGATTAATTCTGTTTCATTCAGTAAAGCGATTTTAAGGCAGTTAGTTAAAACACCTAGTCCCGCACTATCGATCACGGTTGTATGACTCATATCAATGATGATTTTAGGATAATATTCATCAGGGTTACAAATCGACTGAAAGTCAGTGAAGAATTGTCTTGCCGTAGAAAAATTGAGATTTTCAGGGCAGAAAATAAAGGCGACCTGATCAAAGGTCACAACTGAAGCTTGTTTATAATCACGACTGTGATATGAGCCTGAATTTTCACCATTATGTCCATCGCTCACAGGAATATATACTGCTTGCGGATAGAGCGCGGCGATCGCCTCACTACGGACAACGATCAGATCTAGGAAATGGAGCTTCATCAAAATCCACGCAGGCAAGCCAATGTTTTGAAAGCGAGTCTTTGACTCAATGTAAATGACTTTGCTACCACAGAGACATTTAGCCAAGAGTAAATATGGCAAAGAAAAGCCTGAATCAGTCGATAAAACTAGATCTGGCTTCTGCTGATGGATGATTTTAGTGGCTAGGATGCAGTTGCGGATGAAATTTATAGGGTTGTCTTTTACGGGTACATATCCCCAATATCTGGGATCTTCTATCTCTTCCTCAGTGGTCTGACTGCGGACTGATACCCAGAGGCGATCGCTACAGTCTTGCCAAAAATCTTGAAGGCTCTGCATATAACGAAAATAGCCACCCGCGGCACAGACAAGCATCAGTTTTTGAGGTTGATAGCGATCGCGTAGGTAGTTACACAATTGGGTTTCGTCAACCTTAGGAGAAATTCTGGAAGTCTGTTGCAACTTCATAAACTTGACTAAATCACCAGGAGAACGCGCGATCGCTATCCCCCTACGCTCAAAGTCATCAGCAACTTCCATTTGGTGATTATCAATATATTCACGAAACCTTTGTAGTCTAGGAACCAGTACATAAGGAGTATCTTTATCTTCTAAGAGTTGGGCGATCGCCTCGTCACAGTGGCTAATAATCAGAGTCGCTTTATCAACAAAGTTAAGAAAATCCGATTCATTGAGCTTACGGTAAGCTCTCGCGCCATCAGGCAAGTAAGTTGAAGCGCCGTACTGAACAATAATTTCTTCATCAATCAATTGATACTTTACCAATAGCTCTATCCAATGCATCAACGCATTAAACTGATATTGCTCTGTACCAACTGTCACTAAAAGCATATCTTGAGCCTTGGATTTCTATACTTTAAGGTCACTTGTGGTGAGCCACTTAGTAAGTAGATAGGCATAATAAAAACCCAAATCTCATAAGCTATGGTGCACGCGCAACGTGCGCCATAGCTTGCTAGGTTTTAAGATTTCTTTTGCTTACCTACTTACCAGACGAAAATAATAGTATCTCTAAAGCTACCAGCATGAGACTATCAAACACTACAATAAGTAAGAAATCTGATAGAAATAACAGCAAAATATCTAAATTTATGCCAAAAGCTACTTGGAATGGGGCAACCCTAGCAGAAAGCGATCGCTGTGAAGTTGTCGATGGTAATCAGTATTTTCCTGCTGACGCTATAAACATGGAATATTTTAAGCCTAGCAGCACCCATACCACCTGTGGCTGGAAAGGGGTAGCTGACTATTACAGCATTGAGGTAAATGGCGAAACTAACAAAGATGCGGCTTGGTACTATCCAGAACCAAAGGATGCAGCTAAGAACATTAAAGGATATATCGCATTTTGGCGTGGGGTCAAAGTTCAGATCTAGTAAAAACCAAAAAGCTGAGGCGTGCGCCTCAGCTTTTTGGTTTTTACTAGATCTGATTTAGCTATTGACGGCTTTAATATGCGCTTGTCGAGAAACTGGTGAGTTGACTCGATATAATGCACTGCGTGGTAAAACTCGCAAAACCTCTTCGGTGGTAGTCGTTCCAGAATTTAGCTTAGCGATCGCGGCAACCCTAAAAGAATTAAATTCAATCTCGTTGAGATAGCGATTCATTTGCGTGATCGTCCCTTCATAAATCAATTGCCGAAAGGCATCATCAATATCAATTAATTCAACAACTGCTTCCCGTCCGATATAGCCTGTAAAAAAGCATTTTTCACAACCTTTACCTTTGCGCCATTGGCTAGGCTCAATATCTTCAGAGCTAAGTTTAAGACTTTGCAGTTCTGAGAGGGTGGGGAAATGGGAAACTGAGCAGTGGGGACAGTTTTTGCGGACAAGGCGCTGAGCGACCACACCCAACAGAGCATCGCTGATTAGTCCTGGATCTGGCCCCAAATCTTTAAGTCGAGGAATTGCGCTAGCAGCGTCATTGGTATGCATCGTTGAAAGCACTAAATGCCCAGTTAGAGCTGCTCTCACCACTGTTTCTGCAGTTTCATGATCGCGGACTTCTCCCACCATGACAATGTCAGGATCTTGACGTAAAATCGCGCGTAACCCTGTGGCAAATGTCATTCCTGCGGGTTCGCAGACTTGGGTTTGCGTAATATTTGGCAAAATATACTCAACGGGATCTTCCACAGTAATCACATTGACGTGTTCCTTAGCGATCGCTTGCAAACTGGTGTAGAGCGTACTGGTTTTACCCGAACCTGTAGGACCTGTCATGATGATTAGTCCCTGCGGTTGCCTTAGCCAGCTATCGTAAATTTTGAGGGCGCGATCGCTAAAGCCCAAAGCTTCTAAGTTATTGGAAAAAGGATTATCGCGAGGCAGTAGCCGAATTACAGCTTTTTCGCCACAGACACAGGGTAAAGTACTCACCCGCATATCTAGATTGAGGTGCAAGCTTTCATCGTTGGTATATTCTTTGCCAATGCGTCCATCTTGCGGACGGCGGCTATCGGCAATGTCCATATCAGACATCACCTTGAGCGCCACAATAATTTTGCGGCTAATTTCGAGGGGAAGGGTTTTAATATCTCGCAAAATACCGTCAATGCGAAAACGCACTCGCAATCCTGTTGGTGTCGGCTCTAAGTGAATATCACTCGCCCGATGTTGCAGGGCGATCGAAATCAGGGCATTGATCCGTCTTGTCTGATCAACAGCTTGCGATAGATAAAGATCGGTAACTTCACCAATATCCGTTTGTTCTGTTTCGCCTGTGAGGGGATTGATCGCTTGGGTCGCGTGAATAGCATTAGGGTTGGGCATATTTTGGCGGCGAAACCATTTGCGATAGCTGTCAGTCGCCACCATCATCACCCGAACTTCGGTCAGCGTGCGATCGCTAATTAACTTCACAGCCTCACTAGCCAGTAATTGAGGGCTACCAATATAAAAGCAATTGCGCCACAGTAACAATGGAATTACTGGCGGCAATATAGCGCGGTCTTCAAATTCACGAAAAAAGCGCTCGGTTAATTCTTGGTCAAGGGATGCCAAACTCACATTCCCCTCAATATCAACTAGCAAGCTCATTGCTTCTTCGCAGGAAGTGATCTTGCCGCCAAGTAAACGTTTCCAAACTGATCCCCCAAATGACTGCTCCAGTGTTTGACTCATACTCTTTTACTTTTTTAGTTACAGCCTTTTAAACAATTTCTCTGGTATTACAGCAGATTGCGAACAAACCAAACCCAGATTTTTGGTAAAAGCCCTGCTTCGCGGGACTTTTACCAAAAATCTGGGTTTGTTCGGGATTTGCTTTAAGCAGCTCAGCGAAATAAAACCCAGAACCCAAAAAGCTGTGGCGCACGCGCAGCGTGCGCCACAGCTTTTTGGGTTTTAAGGTTTTTTTCGCTGAGCTACTTACTTGCCATTAGGCTTGGTGGCTCCTTGCGATCTTAACAGAGCTTCAATTTCATCGGCGGGCATCGCCTTATGAAAGAAATAACCCTGTATGCAATCGCACCCCAATATCCTTAATAAATCAACCTGCTCCTGAGTCTCTGCCCCTTCAGCAATTACAGTTAGCGCGAGGCTATGGGACAGATTAATCAGTGAGCTAACAATCACACGATCATGTTCATTATGAGTGATGTATTCAATAAACACACGATCAATTTTGAGAGTGTCAATCGGTAAGTTTTTAAGATAGCTAAGGGAAGAATATCCCGTTCCAAAATCATCAAGGGACAATTTAATGCCCATATCTCTAAATTGATTTAATAAAATCACCCTTTCTGCGACTTGATTCATCATGATTCCTTCGGTGATCTCCAATTCTAGGTATTGAGGATCAAATTGGGTTTCATCTAATATCTGTTTTAAGCAATCAAAGCAGTCCTTTTGTTGCAGTTGTTTAATTGATAAGTTAACACTAATTTGAATTGGTAGTAATCCTAAATCTTGCCATGCGATCGCCTGTAAACAAGCACGCCGAAGCACCCAATTCCCGATCGCAACAATCAATCCCGTTTCTTCAGCTAGAGGGATAAATTGATTAGGTGAAATAGAACCAAGTGCAACATGTTGCCAACGCAATAAAACTTCAACTCCAACAATTTTTCCTGTCTTCAACTCAACTTGTGGTTGATAGTAAAGAGACAATTCTTCATTTTCTAAGGCTCTTCGCAAATTATTTTCCATCACCAATCTCTGGAAACTTTGCGCTTGCATATTAGAGATATAAAACTGGAAGCTGTTGCGCCCTTCCGCCTTAGCTCGGTACATCGCCATATCCGCATTGTGAACCAAAGCCTCAACGTCATCACCATGATCTGGATAGATACTCGCGCCAACACTAGTCGTTATATGCAGCTCATGTCCTCCGCAGTTAAACGGTAAGGTTAAAGTCTGGATCATCAACTCAGCAATCTGAGCTACCGCATCATTTGAGTCAATGTCTCGCACAATGATCGTAAACTCATCGCCGCCCCAACGTACCAACAAATCATCAATTCGCATCAGTCCTTTGAGCCTAGCACTAACTGCTTGCAACAATAAATCACCGACATTATGCCCAAGGGATTCATTGATCAATTTAAAACAATCAATATCTAAAAATAGAACTGCAAACTTTTGTAACTTGCGATCTATTTTCTCAACAATTTTTAGTAAGTACTCATGTAAGTATTTTCGATTAGGCAATCCCGTCAGTGCATCATAGTGAATCTGATAAGAGATAATTGCTTCCGCTTGCTTTTGCTTAGTAATATCAAAAATATGGATTCGGATCACTTCATTCCAAGGCATAAAATGAATTATTTCTTCAAAGACTTTGCCATTAATCGTAACTTCGCGAATAAAGATATTTCTGACAGGGTTTACAAGGGGAACAAGTTGCGCCAATAAATCTTGAAGCAGTGGATGTTTAACTTGTAAGTTATCTAGATCAGGAAATTGAGATAACGCCGCAGGATTTAGGTAAAGCACTTTACCAACTAAATTTAATTCGATAATTGGTAGTGGATTAAGCTCGGGAGAAGCGATAAATTGATTGATCGTCTCACGAATGCGGATCGGTAAGTCCTGCCCAGCGATAGAATGCAATGGTGAAAACTGAACGAAATGAAGCTCTCCAGATAATTGACTAGCGACGCTACTTACTATTGGTTGATCGTGTTGATCATCTTGATGCTCTCGGTATTGGGTCGATGTGGGAAGAGTGCTAACAATCTGATAAACCGCTTTAGTATCTTTGCTAAATAGAATTTCATCTCCATGACAAAGCACATGAGAAAGTCGTTTTTTACCATTGATTAAAATTCCATTTGTACTTCTTGTTCCATTGAGACTGCCATCAATTATCCGAAACAAATATGATTTCTTTTTAGGATCAGCGATCGCTAATAAAGTGGCGTGTTGACGAGAAACTAGATTTGAGCGCAAGACAATAGAACTCTCTAAACTTCGCCCAAGGGAATAGGTCACGTTATGTAAAAGGAAATTACGAAAACCTTTTGGGTCTTCAACCGTAAGTACGTGATGAAGTTTATCTTTGATAGTAAGAGTCGATAACTCCTCTGAACTCACTTGAACAATTTCCCTTAATAACGATATTCAAGCGATTAGTCTTGAATCTGCAAATTTCTTGATATAGCCGTAGTCAGTCTTGTTAGGACACAAAACTAGAACATAAGTTGCGGCGCTTCGCGCCGCAATTCGTTTCTTGGCTTTGTATCCTAAGTAGCTAAGCGATAAAACCCAGAACCCAAAAAGCTGTGGTGTACGCTGCGCGTGCGCCACAGCTTTTCGGGTTTTAAGGTTTCTTTTGCCTAGCTACTTACATCCTTCCCATTTAAAGATTAGCGGGGCGGCAAATACTGGGAAAGGAGTAGGAAAGGCGGCAGCTATATGTGAAGGCTATTCCATTAAATTTGAATATAGCTATATAAAGTATCTTAGAAATCAATAGTACACTACGTAATGATTTGAGAGTAAGTATAGTTATGTCAGAAATGTTTGGGGATAAGCCTGATAAAGTAACAAATATACGCAAAACCTTTCAAAACATCTGGGGATATGATGACTTACGCCCATCTCAGCACCAGATTGTCGCTAGTCTGATCGATGGACAGGACTGCTTAGCAATTATGGCAACAGGTGGCGGCAAATCAATTTGCTTTCAGTTACCTGCAATCTTAGAGGACGGCTTGACCATAGTGATTTCCCCCCTTCTGGCACTGATGGAAGATCAGGTTAGAGATTTACAAGCCCGCAATCTGCCTGCGTTTTGCCTACATAGCAATCAGCCTCAAGCTACTCGCCGTCATATCCTCCAAAATCTTGCCAACACAAGACTGCTCTACATTTCACCAGAGACTTTACTAAGTCAGCCAGTCTGGGAAAGACTAGGCGATCGCCGCTTAAAGCTCAGAGGGATTATGCTTGATGAAGCCCATTGTCTAGTGCAGTGGGGAGATTCATTTCGTCCCAGCTATCGCCGTCTCGGTGCAGTACGAAACGCCCTAATGACAGAAAAGCCCAATCAGCCACCTATAGCATTGGCTGCTTTTACGGCAACAGCCGATCGCCAAACTACGGTCGAGTTACAGACTTGCTTGCAGATGCAAAAGCCGAATATTGTCCGCACAAGTCCCTACCGTCCCCAACTGAGCTTGCGAGTTGAGATCGCTTGGACACCCGCAGGACGCAAATCCCGCACACTCAAATTTATCCGCGATCGCCAAGGGCAATCGGGCTTAATTTATGTTCGCAGTCGGCGGGATGCGGAGACGCTAGCCGATTGGTTGCAAAGTAATTCTTTTAAAACGGCTGCCTACCACGCAGGGCTTCCCCCCCAAGAACGTCGCCATATTGAGCAGCAATGGCTAACCAATCAATATCCTTTTGTAATCTGCACTTCAGCCTTTGGACTCGGTATCAATAAGCCCGATACGCGCTGGGTGCTGCATTTTCAACCACCATTGACCCTTTCGGAATATATTCAAGAAATCGGACGGGCGGGGCGTGATGACCAGCCTGCTGACGCTTTAATGTTGGTTAGCGAACCAACAGGATTGCTAGATGACAGCGATCGCCAGAGGGTAAATTTCTTTTTGGAACAGCAACAAAAGATTCAACAACAAGCTTTAGCTCTTTTGCCGACACTGCCACAAAAAGGTAACTTCAACGCAGTTAATCAGCAACATCCTCAAGCAGCGATCGCCCTGAGTCTGTTGCATCGGGCTAATCACCTCACATGGCTTACCCCTTTTGAATATCAAATCCATCGACTGCCAAAGGACTTATCGAGCTTAAAAAACCAAACAGGTTATCAAGATGTAATTGGGCAAATGCAAGCTTATATTCGCCTAAAAGGTAATACTAGTATCGATCGCTGGGCTTTTTTACTGAAGAACTTTGGTTTTGAACAAGAATCTAAGTTACTGCTAGAATCTAGGAGTTAACTTAACTTTTTCTTAACAACAGGGAAATATACGTGTCGTCTACGGCTATCCATCGGATCAATCTCGAAAATCCACTTACTGATGCCTCTTCTACATCACAAACTGAACTCCCGTTTACTTTTCAAGATGTTAAAGGCGCTATTCCTGCTGAATGTTTTACTCCCAATCTATGGCGATCGCTCGCGTATTTCTTTGCCGATACGGCGATCATTGTCGGCTTATATGCTGCCGCCGTTTATATTGACGCTTGGTGGTTTTATCCAATTTTCTGGTTTGCGACAGGTACGATGTTTTGGGCTTTCTTTGTGGTCGGTCATGACTGCGGACATGGTTCTTTCTCTCGTCTAAAATGGCTAAATAACTTAGTTGGACATCTCACCCATATTCCGATTTTGGTTCCCTACCATGGCTGGCGGATCAGCCACCGCACCCATCATCAAAACACAGGTAATATCGACACCGATGAAAGTTGGTATCCTGTAACCGAAAGTCAACATAAGGAGATGGATTGGATTGGCAAATTCATCCGCTTTGATGCTCTCTTATTTGCTTATCCTCTTTATCTATTTAAGCGATCGCCTGCGCGTACCACTGCCTCGCATTTTGTTCCTAACAATGACTTATTTAGAGAATCGGAAACTAATGATATCCTGACTAGCAGCATCCTTTGGGGATTGATGATTAGCTTTTTGGGATGGTTAGGTTTCACTTATGGATTTCTATTCCTATTCAAGTTCTATATTGTTCCTTATCTTGTTTTTGTAGTGTGGCTAGATCTAGTTACCTACTTGCACCATACCGAGTCCGATATTCCTTGGTATCGCGGCAAAAACTGGTATTTCTTAAAAGGGGCTCTTTCTTCAATTGATCGCGACTATGGGATATTCAACAATATCCATCACAATATTGGAACTCACGTAGCCCACCATATCTTTATTGGGATTCCTCACTATCATCTTAAAACTGCTACTGAAGCAATTAAGCCTGTATTAGGTAACTATTATCGAGTTTCCACTGTTCCCATCTGGAAGTCTTTCTTTACTTCTCAAAAGGATTGTCAGTACGTTCCTGACAGTGGTGGCGAAGTTTATTATACTAATCGACCCATAGTCTAGACTCATATCACAGCTTTTTGGGTTTTATTGACGCAGAGAAATTTTTGAAAGTGCCGCTTCGCTGCACTTTCAAAAATTTCTCTGCGTTTTATAGACCACGCTTCACAATTTTTTGGTTCCTAATTATAATAGAAGTCAACCTTTGAGTATTATCACTCTATATAACTCACCTTACGCAGAATTTTCTAAGACCCTCACCCCTAGCCCCTCTCCCATTAAGGGAGAGGGGAACCAGAAAACTAATCTAACTCCCCTTCTACCGTCGTGGGAGAAGGGGTTGGGGGATGAGGGGGGATCTTCACTCTGCGTAAAGTGAGTCTATAAGTAGCTACACATCAGCAAACTTAAAACCTAATGGAGGCAACCCAAATATATGGCAACCGAAACTATTACTCGTTCCCAAACCATACGCAAAATCGCTCCAAGATATAGAGTCCTGCTGCATAACGACGATTTCAACTCAATGGAGTACGTTGTGCAAACCCTTATGCAAGTTGTAAATGGGCTGACTCAGCCTCAAGCCGTAGATATCATGATGGCAGCCCATGCTAGCGGCTGTGCTTTAGTGATTACCTGTGTACAAGAACACGCTGAGTTTTACTGCGATGCCTTACAGAGTAAGGGCTTAACTAGCACAATCGAGCCAGAATCATAAGTAAGAACCCTTAAACCCAAAAAGATTGTGGCGCACGCTGCGCGTGCGCCACAATCTTTTTGGGTTTAAGGAGCTTAACCAAGAAAACTTTTGAAAGACTGGCAAAGCCAGTCTTTCAAAAGTTTTCTTGGTTTTCATGAAGGCGCAAAGCGCTGTAATATTTATCGCAAATAGCTAACTCTGATTGTGAATTTTCAACGCTTAGACTCTTATCCTGCACCAGTTCGGATCATTCTGTTTTTACTGACCTTATTGCTGATGTGGTTGCCGATCGCTGCACCATTGCACTTGATCTATGGAGAGTCAGTAGGTGTCGGCTTAACTGTGTTGCTGTATTGCGGATTTTTGGGATTAATTGGCGTGTGGGGACGCAAAGTTTCCCAATATCCTCACCCTTATCGTTATTACGGATTGTCTTTTACTAAAAAGAATGGGCTTGATTTTCTCGGTGGCTGGGGTTTGGGGACGATTACTCTAGTCATTTTCTATGGTTTACAGGTTAGTTTGGGGTGGCTTGCGGTGCAAACTACCAGTTGGCAAGAACCTCTGCCAGCAAGAATTTTGCCTATGCTCGGTGTGTATTTTGTCGATTGGCAAGGGGCGATCGCACCGGGAATGTTAACTTCACTCGGTGTTGGCTTTGCCGAAGAGGTGCTGTTTCGCGGGTGGATGCTTTCGGAGCTAGAGCGAGACTATTCACCAAGGACTGCTTTAATTAGTGCGAGTTTAGTATTTGCGATTTTGCACTTCATTAAGCCCTTAGATTTGATTTTGGTGACATGGAGTCAGTTTGCGGGACTCGTGATGATGAGTCTAGTTTTGGCGATCGCAAGGCGGAGGTGTGATGGCAGACTCGGCATCGCGATCGGGCTGCATGGGGGCTTAGTTTGGTGTTATTACATTGTGAATACGACTCATTGGCTAAAGCCCACAGAGGCTGTCCCTGAGTGGGTAACTGGAATTAGTGGCAATCCGATCGCAGGAATAATGGGACTTTTATTTTTAATGGCGATCGCGATCGGGTTTACCTACTTAAAAAATAATCGTTCCAAATAATTACAGCGCTATGCACTTTCATAAAACCCAAGAAAAGTTTTAAAAGGCTGGCTTCGCCAGCCTTTTAAAACTTTTCTTGGGTCTAAAACCGAAAAGAGAGAGGCGGGGGGGTCGCGCCCCCGGGCGTGTTGGGGGTTTTTATTGGGGGGTGTAAAATTGTTTTTTTGATTTTGTTAATTAATTGGGAGCAATGAGGCAAAGAGGGTGTTATGGTTTGGGTT
>JBBQRB010000104.1:0-12007 GCA_038215315.1 Pseudanabaenales cyanobacterium | reverse complement strand
AGCATCTAGAGCCTCAAAAACCTTGCACTTCCGTGGAAAATCGCTAGGTAAATTTGGGAAATACGCGACAAAATACTATTTTTCAAGCTGTGTTGCCTCTAAATGCCCTCTGTAGACTTTTTCAGCAAGCCCTACTTACTTGACGCTTAATCACTTTTTCAGGAAGCCCTAATTATGCTTGCCTACTTATGAATCAGATTAGTTGTGGCGTGGTGCGCCGCAACGTCTAATCTTTCAATGGGAAGGGAGTAGCTACTTAATTGCTGTAATGACTCTCAATTAAGTTGGTAAACCACTTTTCTAGGCGATCGCCCCACACTTCTAGAGAATATTCGGATTCTAATTGCTGGCGACAGGCAAGACGATCAATTTTATCTAATTGTGAAATTGCTTGAATCAAACCTGATACATCCCCCATATCCACCAAAAAGCCTGTTTGGCGATCGCGCACAATTTCTGTAAGACCACCAGATCGGTAGGAAATAACGGGAACTCCGCAGGCAAAAGCCTCGATCGCTGCATTACCAAAAGCTTCAATCCATCTTGGTGTCATCAATAGAGCCGTACATTGCCCTAACTTGCTCTGAAGCGCATCGGTAGACAGAAATCCCTCGTAACAAAGTTCAGCTTTAGGGAAATTTTTCTGAATCTGCTGCCAGTAAGCCTGATCTTGAATCAATCCAAAAATATGTAATGGCAATCCTGTACTTTGAGCAGCACTCGCCGCATCCTCTAGCCCTTTTTCGGGAGAGATGCGTCCAACCCATGCTAGCTTTGGTGTGCTTGGTAGAGCGACAAATTGATATTGACTAACATCAATCCCTTTGCCCATAATCATCAAGCGATCGCCTGCGGTGAAGGTGTCCGCACAAGCCCTAGTATTCACTGCGATCGCATGGGGACACAACTTCACTGTCTTGCTAATCATCGCATCAATCACAGGGGAAAGGGATGACATACTAATCCAATGGGCGACTGGAATTTGCAAGAATGGGGTGAGATAGAGGGGCAGCCAATCGTAAGCAAAGTTGAAAATTAAGTCAAATTGATGTTGTGATTCTCTCGCATAAGCCCACATATTCTCTAGAACTGAGTTTTGCGGCAATGTCACCATATCAGCGCCCACTTGGGTCTGGGCTGATATTTGCATCGTTCCTGCAATCTGAGTTAGTTTAGTGACGCTGGTTTGGGAACCTTCAGGTGCAACTATTTCCACAGTATGCCCCTTAGCGATTAGCGCCTTCGCCGCGTTCTGCAAAGTTAGCTCCACTCCACCACCAACGCCCGAACCTAGCGCCCCTACAGGCGTAGATAGAAAGAGTAATCGATAAGTTTTTTTATTCATTCTTATGTATGTTGAAGCCTGATGCCACAGCGCTTTGCGCTATTCTAAAACCCAGAGAAATTTTTAAAAGTGCCGCTCTGCGGCACTTTTAAAAATTTTTCTGTACCCTTTAAAGCCTAGCTCATCCCCGGAATCAAGCCCTTAGTTAGTCGCTTAATGGCGGCGGCAGCCACATCACGGTAGCGCATTTCTCCGCAGAGAATCTTGCCCATGCGTTGAGTTGCACTAGGACGCTTCACCCCAATCTTATAGGCAAAACTTGGGACACGGTAGAACATTCCTGCGATCCTCTGTGACCACACCATATCTTCGCCCCATTCTTGTTGGACTGTTAGCGTGTATTGTTTGAGAGCATCACTATTGCCAGCGATCGCCTGATCGATCGCTTGTCCCGCCAACATCCCTGTATAAAGAGAAGGACGAATCCCTTCCGCCGTAAAAGGATCAAGAATGCAAGCGGTTTCACCTGTCAGCAGGGCATTTTGGGTATGGAGTTTTTGATTCCCATTCCATAAACAAATTGGATGCTCAGATTGCACCATTTCTGAATTTTCCAAGCCAATATGCTTTATATAAGTTGCACATAGATCAAACAGATTCTGCTTCTCATTACCCATAAATGTTGCCGATCCAACGGAGTAGCCATCAGCTTTAGGGAAGCTCCAAATAAATCCATTTTGCATCGAACCAAAATCAAAATTAGAATTTAAGTTATCGGCAAAAAGTTTTTCGTCAAGATGTTGAGATAAGTCAGCTTTAATCTCAACCATTACGCCCATTCTCCGTTTAGGTTCTTTAAAACCTAGCCACTTGGACATACTTCCCTTTGCTCCATCCGCCGCAATTAAATACTTCGCTTCAAACACATCATCAGTGGTCTTAACTAACCAACGATCGCTCTTCCATTCAATTCCTGTAACCGTAGTGCGATCGCGCAGTTCTACGCCCAGTTTTTGAGCTTGCTGCACCAGATAGTGATCAAAAATATCACGCCGCACCATCCACACTGGTTCTTGGGTTCCTAACACCACCCTTTCGGGATCGCCCATCTGCCACGTATAGTTAATTTTGTTAAGCTTTAGCGACACTGCTGGCGAGAAATCAAAGTCAAACCACTCTTGCACAACTGGAGATAAAGCACCGCCACAGGCTTTATATCGAGGGAGGCTTTCTTTTTCAAGTAACAAAACTGAGCGTCCAAGCTTGGCTAGATGATAAGATGCTGAGCCACCAGATGGCCCCGCCCCGACGACGATACAATCGTACATAAGAAAAGTACTGTGATGAGTGAAAAAAAGCATAAAACAAGTTCTTCATATTTTAGCGTTAGAACCCACGTAAGTCTAGAGAATGGCTAACTTCGGATCGTGTGATACTAAAAGGAAAAATGGCATAGCCATTTTTCCTTTTAGAAAATTGTTAAGTAGCTAGGTGAAATAAAACCCAGAACCCAAAAAGCTGTGACGCACGCACAGGGAGCGCCATAGCTTTTTAGGTTTTAAGGTTTCTTTTGCCTAGCTGTTTAATGAATCGTAAATTTTTCTGTTTTTTTTACTGTGTCAAGAGCCGTATTTGCTATGAGATGGAATTACATTAAAAAACTGATGATCAAGCTGCTGACAGGTAGTTTTAAGGCGGACGATGCTTGGGTAGAAGAGAAAATTAAGAATATGAGTTTAGCTGAGGCGATCGCTAAGGTTGATTGGGTATTTGGATGCGATCGCTTACTACAAGAGTTTGATCAAGATCTCACAATTCCTTACTATATTCAGAGTGAATGGGCTTATCAAACATTTCACTCTCAAGATGGCGGTATTCATCTTGCTCTAAATTTTGATGGAGTGTTTAATCCTGATGGATACTATGCCCAACCGCGCATAGTGGGTGAACAAATTGTCAAGAATCATGCTAAACAAGTTTTAGAGCTAGGTTCTGGAAAGGGCTTCAATGGAGCTTTTTTGGCAAATCAATATCCAGATGTAAATTTTGTGGGTATTGATGTAACTCCATTACATATTGAAATATCCAATCAGAAAGCTAAACCTTACTCTAATCTGAGATTTCAGCAGGGAGATTTCAACCAATTAGAATTTCCTAATGATTCTTTTGATCTTGTGTTTGGAATTGAATGCTTATGCTATGCCCAAGATCCTCAGGCTTGCCTAGCCGAGATTTATAGAGTGTTGCGCTCTGGGGGGGAATTAGTTGTATTTGATAGTTATCGATATTCTAAATTTACTAGTTTCTCAAAGCTATTCCAAACGGCTACTAAGCTTGTGGAGATGTCCATGGTAGTAAGGTCTGGGTTTGACGAATTTCAAGATTGGTCATCGGCGGCGGCGGCTGTAGGCTTTGAAGTTGAGATGGTAGAAGATCTATATTTTGCGATTTTACCGAATGTATTGAGATTGCAGAAGCTAGCGGCGTTGTTCTTTTTATCTTCTTGGCGGGCTAAGTTATTAGCTTATTTATTGCCAAAATATTTAATTCAAAATTCTGTCGCTGGCTTGCTGATGCCTTTTACGCTTAAGCCTCCTGAACGCTCTCTAGCCTATTATCAAATAATTTTAAAAAAGCCCATCAAGTAGCCCAAATAGCAAACAAAATCCAAAAAGCTGTGACGCACGCGCAGCGTGCGTCACAGCTTTTTGGGTTTTGTTTGCATACCTACTTATAAGCCTATCGTTTACTGTGTTTTCAGATTAGAAAATGGCGTTGCCATTTTCTAATCTGAAAACACTACGGCAATTTGGCGGATGAATGCTAGGATGCTTGCATGAAAATTTTAGGAATCGATCCAGGATTGGCAATTATTGGGTTTGGCTTAATTGAAGTTGAAAATCCTGCTTCACCGAAATTATTAGAATTTGGCACAATCGTTACACCAAAGCAAACACCGATTGGCGATCGCCTGAAGACCATCTATGAAGATATGCATACGCTAATCGAGCAGTTTCAACCGCAAGTAGTGGGAATGGAGAAACTATTCTTCTATCGGATGGGAAATTTAGTTAATGTAGCTCAGGCTAGGGGCGTGATTGTATTAGTTCTCAATCAGCATAATATTGAACCAATTGAATTTTCACCGCCACAGATCAAACAGGCTCTGACGGGACATGGGAATGCTGATAAGAACGATGTACAGGAAGCTGTTAAGCGGGAACTAAGCCTTGATGTAATTCCCCGTCCTGATGATGCGGCGGATGCGATCGCTGCCGCCCTAACCTGCTGGTTGATTGCTTAGTAGCTAAAACCCAAAGAGCTATGGCGATCGCGCAGCGTGCGCCATAGCTCTTTAGGTTTTATTTCGCTGTCACTCTAAACTATGTGATTGATTTTTGAGTGAGATAGCGGTCGCAAAGCACTAAAGCGACCATCGCCTCCACCATAGGCACAGCGCGGGGCAACACACAAGGATCATGACGACCCTTGCCCGTGAGAGTAGTTTCTTCCCCTGCCACAGAGACAGTCTTCTGCTCTTGTAAAATTGTTGCGGTTGGCTTGAAGGCGACCCGCAAAATGATATTTTCACCATTGGAGATGCCGCCTTGAATGCCTCCAGAGTTATTGGTACGAGTGCGTAGGCGATCGCCTGACTTGTAAAACTCGTCATTATGTTCTCGTCCCGTTAATAGAACGCCATCAAAACCTGAGCCAATCTCAAAGCCCTTGCTAGCTGGTAAAGACATCACCGCTTTCGCTAGGTCTGCTTCCAACTTGTCAAAAACAGGATCGCCGAGTCCCACAGGTACATTTCGCGCTACACATTCGACAATGCCGCCCACGGAGTTGCCGTCTCGCCGAATTTGATCGATGTAGTCGATCATTTTTTCTGCCATCTCAGGATCTGGACAGCGCAAAATATTGCTCTCCACCTGTTCCATCGTCACTGTATTTGCATCAATATTTGGGGCAATCAAATCCTTGACCTGACGTACATAGGCGATGATTTCCACACCTGCGGCTTGTTTGAGGATTTTTTTAGCGATCGCTCCTGCCGCCACTCGACCGATGGTTTCCCTTGCTGATGACCGACCGCCGCCTTGCCAGTTGCGAATGCCATACTTGGCTTGATAGGTGGCATCGGCATGGGATGGACGGAATTTTTCGGACATTTCCGAATAATCGTGGCTACGCGCATCTTTGTTCTGCACCAAGATCATGATTGGTGTGCCAAGGGTCTTGCCCTCAAATACGCCTGATAAAATTTGAGCGCGATCGTCTTCGCGGCGCGGAGTGACGATTTTGCTCTGCCCTGGTTTACGACGGTCAAGGTCAATTTGAATATCGGCTTCGCTAAGTTCTAATAATGGTGGGCATCCATCGATGATCGCACCCACGCCGCCGCCATGTGATTCGCCAAAGGTGGTGACGCGAAATAAAGTCCCGAATGTGCTACCCATGTTTAAGTTTTGAATTCTAAAAAGTTTGTCAGTCAACTATTTTATATGCAAAAGCAAGAGGGAATCGTCACTAAGTGCTTTTACATATAAAACCAAGAAAAGGGTTGCGGCGCGAAGCGCCGCAACCCTTTTCTTGGTTTTATGTCCCAACAAGACTGGATTTAATTTTTTAATTCAGTCAGTGGTTGTAAGTTAAAGAAATGGCAATGCCATTTCTTTAACTTGGTATAACAGGCTAGGGGGGACTCTAACCCACGACCGATCGCTTAGAAGGCGATTGCTCTATACAACTGAGCTACTAGCCCAAACAGATTCACAGCAAATGATAATACAACAAAAGTTAGACTTTTGACAATATGCCTCAAAACCAATTGGTGTTTATCGCGCCTACGGCGCGGCAAGATCACTCAAAACCAATTAATTTTAATGTGCCTACGGCGCATTAAAATTAATTGGTTTTGATGTGTAACCAAATTTCACGCAGTCGCCATAAAAAACATAAAATCAGCGTTGGTAAAAAATTACGCGGTCAACGCGGGAAGAATTGTGTCAGAGTATTTATTTGATCAGGCTAGCGAGAGGCTAGCGCAGGCGATCGCCCATTTGCATATTTCTGAGGATGCGATCGAGCGCTTGAAATCACCAAAAGCAAGTTTGCAAGTTTCTATTCCCGTAAGAATGGATAACGGAACTCTCAAAGTTTTCCAAGGCTATCGGGTACGCTACAACGATTTGCGGGGACCAACCAAAGGCGGAATTCGCTTTCATCCTAGTGTGAATATGGATGAAGTAAAGTCCTTAGCATTTTGGATGACCTTTAAATGTGCGGCAGTCAATCTGCCCTTTGGTGGCGCAAAAGGCGGGGTGGCTGTTGATCCAAAGCAATTATCAAAGTTTGAATTGGAACGGCTCAGTCGGGGTTATATCGACGCGATCGCTGATTTTATCGGTGAAGATGTCGATATACCTGCGCCCGATGTGCAAACTAACCAAACGATCATGGGTTGGATGGTCGATGAATACAGCACCATTCAGCGCAAACTTTGCCCTGCGGCGATTACGGGTAAACCACTATCGATGGGCGGCAGCATTGGGCGCGAGACGGCTACGGGATTGGGCGCTTTTTTTGCGATCGAGACTTTGATGCCTTTGCTCAAACTACAACGCGAACAGACGACCGTTGCAGTTCAAGGCTTTGGGAATGTGGGGTCTGCGATCGCTGATCTGATGAGTAAAGCTGGCTATAAAGTTGTAGCGGTGAGTGATTCTAAAGGTGGAATCTATTCTGCAAAAGGTTTAGACGTACCAAGCATCATCAATTACAAGCAATCAACTCGCAAATTTCAAGCTGTGTATTGCCAAGACTCCGTTTGCAATATTGTCGATCATAAAATAATTACCAATGAGGAATTATTGCAACTAGATGTGGATATTCTGATCCCTGCGGCGTTAGAAAATCAAGTCACGGAAGTTAATGCTGATAAGATTCTCGCCAAGTATATTTTTGAAGTTGCCAATGGTCCCGTCACACCTGCGGCGGACACAATTTTAGAAAAGAAGGGAATCATGGTTTTCCCAGACATTCTGATCAATGCGGGTGGGGTAACAGTCAGCTATTTTGAATGGGTACAAAATCGGAGTGGCTTTTATTGGACTTTATCGGAAGTTAATGATCGCCTAAAACAGAGTATGGTCGCGGAAACCTTGAGAATCTGGGAAATCGCTAATGAAAAACAAATCTCAATGCGAACTGCCGCCTATGTCCATGCGCTATCGCGATTGAGTGAAGCGATCGAGGCGAAAGGAACTAGAGATTATTACGTTCACTAGATAGTAACCAAAAAAGCTGTAGCGCACCGTGTGCGCTACAGCTTTTTTGGGTTAGGCGGTTTTTATTTCGCCGAGCTACTTAAACAGCAGCTACAGAGTCTTTTTCCTTAGCCAAGAACTTCTCTAGCTCGCTGATTGCCTCAGCATCAACTTTCTCTTGCATAGGACAGAACTTCGGTCCACACATAGAGCAGAACTCGGCGGTCTTGTAAATATCCGCAGGTAATGTCTCATCGTGATATTCCTTAGCACGCTCAGGGTCGAGGGATAGCTCGAACTGCTTGTTCCAATCAAAGTTGTAACGCGCCGTCGATAGCTCATCATCGCGATCGCGAGCATTAGGACGATGACGGGCAATGTCCGCCGCATGAGCGGCAATCTTGTAAGCAATCAAGCCATTACGAACATCTTCCGCATTAGGCAAACCAAGGTGTTCCTTCGGTGTGACATAGCAAAGCATCGCAGTACCATACCAACCAGCCATCGCTGCGCCGATCGCCGAAGTGATGTGGTCATAACCGGGCGCAATGTCAGTAACCAGAGGGCCAAGCACGTAGAAAGGAGCTTCTGAACATTCTTCCATTTGCTTACGCACGTTAAACTCGATCTGATCCATTGGCACATGACCAGGACCTTCGACCATGACTTGAATATCATGTTCCCAAGCACGGCGGGTAAGCTGTCCAAGGGTTTTCAGTTCAGCAAGCTGAGCTGCATCGGAGGCATCGTGCAAACAACCTGGGCGGAGCGAATCCCCGAGACTAAACGATACATCATGCTTCTTGAAGATCTCGATGATGTCGTTGAAGTGAGTATAGAGAGGATTTTGCTTATGGTGATGCAACATCCAACGAGCGAGGATACCGCCACCACGAGAAACGATACCTGTGAGACGATTTTTGACCAGAGGAAGATGCTCGATCAAAATCCCTGCATGGATGGTTTGATAGTCCACACCTTGCTCAGCGTGCTTCTCAATGATATGCAAGAAATCATCAGGGGTGAGATTTTGCATTGTGCCATGCACGCTTTCGAGTGCTTGGTAAATGGGAACTGTACCGATAGGAACAGGCGAAGCCTTGATAATCGCAGTACGGATCACATCTAGATCACCGCCACCTGTTGTCAAGTCCATGACCGTATCTGCACCATACTTGACAGATAGATGTAGCTTCTCGATTTCTTCGTTAATGTCGGAACTGTTTGGCGATGCGCCGATGTTGGCGTTAACCTTGCATCGGAAAGCGATGCCAATGCCCATTGGCTCAAGATTGGTGTGATTCTTGTTAGCGGGAATAATTGCCCGACCTCTAGCCACTTCAGCGCGTACCAGTTCGACTGGTAGATTTTCACGCCATGCCACATACTGCATCTCTTCGGTGATCAGCCCTTGACGAGCGCAATGCATTTGTGTACCGCGATATTCTCCGCGCATTTTGGGCGCAGAGCTAGTCTTTAGTCCAACTGTCATGTAAATTTCCTCAAATAATGTGCTTTCCTACGCCGATGTCAATCGGTTCAGGTTCTAAGGATTTGCTCTCAGTCTGGTTTTCACAGACACTCCTAGCTTTTTGAAATCATAGCATTGTCAAGCTATGTAAATAGGCATAATAAAAACTAAAAAGCTCTGGTGCACGCTGCGCGTGTACCACAGCTTTTTGGTTTTTTACCTACTTAAACAGCAAGAACAGGCTCTCTTGTTACCACGCTAGAAGCCTGAAGTTCAGGATAAAGAGGGAAGCGATCGCATAGAGCTTTAACTCTAGAGAGGCAATCAGCTTGCACAACGTCATTATCTGGGCTTAGCAAGCGATCGGCAATGATATTGGCGATTTCAGTAAACTCTGCTTCTTTAAATCCACGGGAAGTCATCGCAGGAGTACCAAGACGTAAGCCACTTGTTACAAATGGAGATTCAGGATCAAAAGGAACTGTATTCTTATTAGCCGTGATATTTACGCCACTGACTAATAGGTCAGCCACCTTACCAGTCATTCCAATAGAACGCAGGTCAACCAGTACCAAATGATTATCAGTTCCATTGGAAACCAACTTAAACCCACGTCCTTGCAGTTGAGTCGCTAAGGCTTGAGCATTGGCGATTACTTGAGCTGAGTAAAGTTTAAAGTTAGGTCTTAATGCTTCACCAAAAGCTACTGCTTTAGCGGCAATGACGTGTTCAAGAGGTCCACCTTGCGATCCTGGGAAGACAGACTTGTCAAATTTTTTGCCAAGGGCGGCATCGCGAGTCATGATCAAACCGCCACGGGGACCGCGCAAGGTCTTGTGGGTAGTGGTAGTGACGACATCACAGTAAGGAATTGGATTAGGGTGATGCCCAGAAGCAACCAGCCCCGCGATATGGGCAATATCAGCCATCAAGTAAGCGCCAACTTCATCAGCGATCGCCCTAAATTTAGCAAAGTCAATAATGCGTGAGTAAGCCGAGTAACCACAGATGATTAGCTTAGGTTTATGTTGGAGAGCAAGATCACGGATCAGGTCAAAGTCCAGTTGTTCGGTCTCTCTATTCAAACCGTAATGTACTTTGTTAAACCACAGTCCCGATACATTGACAGGAGAACCGTGGGTCAAATGTCCACCGTGAGACAAGTCCATCCCTAGAAAAGTATCTCCTGGCTTCAGCAGGGTTAAAAACACAGCAAAGTTAGCTTGAGCGCCAGAGTGAGGTTGCACGTTAGCATGGGCAGCACCAAATAATTCCTTGACGCGATCGATAGCGATCGACTCAATTTCGTCTACAAACTCGCAGCCGCCGTAATAGCGTTTTGAGGGTAGCCCTTCAGCATATTTATTAGTCAATACCGATCCCTGAGCCGCCATAACCGCAAGGGATGTAAAGTTTTCGCTAGCAATCAATTCAATATTATTTCGCTGTCTTTCAAGCTCTTTGTCGATAAAGCCTGAAACAAGGGGATCGGATGCGGCGAGGAGAGGAAACAAGTTGGTCATTTTTCTAAGTTTCTATGCTGAATGTCTAACAATTAGTATGAACTAAAACAGGTTTGGGTTGGCACATGGCGCTTTGCGCTAAATTAAATACCCCCAGAAATTATGCTAACACGCGAGGATAATAGATTTGAGCAGACGAGGAGCTTAAATTAACGACTTTTTCTTGTTTCTTTAGCTGCCAATTAGTAGGAACATAAGCCATCTAAAAGCGATTTACCCTAAAGCAGTCTAGTTGCACTGATGGGAACCCTGCCACAAAAGGAAAAGCCACATGGGAAACTCTGAACATTTAATAATTCTCAAGCAGGGTGTAGCTAACTGGAATCGTTGGCGATTAGAAAATCCAGACATTATCCCGAACCTTAGTGGCAATAATCTCCGTAGAGCAAACCTGCGAGAAGCTAACCTTAGTGGTGTTAATCTGCGCTGGACAAATCTTGGTAGCGCCAATCTATTAGGTGCGAATTTGAGTGGTTCTGATCTGGTCAAATCTAATTTGAGAGAGGCAGATTTATACAAAGCCAATTTGACTGATGCTGAAGTAAGTGGTGCTTATATCTGTAAAGCACATCTAAGGGAAGCCTGTTTACAGAGATGTGATCTGAGTCTTGCGAATCTACACGGTGCTGACTTGACAGAAGCCTATTTCAACGGGGCAAATTTGAGTGGCGCTGATTTGAATGAGAGCGATTTGGGTAAAGCTGACCTCAGTGAAACCAACCTCAGCAATTCTATTTTAAGTAATGTCAATCTTGCATCTGCGGATTTACGACGTAGCGACTTGACCAATGCTAACTTAGAATTTGCTAATTTGAGTAATGCTAACCTCTCTGACACAAAGTTGACTACTGCCAATTTAAGTAATGCAAATTTACAAGAATGTGATTTGAGCAATGCTGATCTCGGTCATATTAACTTGAGCAGTGCTAATTTAATCGATGCGATCCTTAGTAATACTAACTTGAGCAATGCCAACCTTAGCAACGCTGACTTAAGGGGAGCGATTCTCAGCAATGCTATTTTGAGCTATGCAGATTTGAGAGACTGTAATTTGGAAGATGCCATCTTGAGTGACGCAATATTAAATAATGCTAATTTGAGTGCCGCAAGCTTGATAGGAGCACAGCTTATCTCCGCTAGATTAGATTATGCTTTTTTAATTGGAACTAATTTAGTTAAAGCAAACCTAAGGCTAGCAAATCTCAATGAGGTAAACTTAGCGGAAGCTAAGCTTTTTGGAACCGTAATGCCTGATGGGTCAGTACGAAACTAATAGGGAGACTGCCGCAATTCAGCAATTTTCAGTATTAGTTTTGTATTTAGGGCTTGCTGAAAAAGTAATTAAGCGGCAAGTATAAAATAAGGAGAAAAAGAAGTGTTCTTAGCAGTCAAGATAGGAAATCGCTAAAATTGCCAAGAGAGAGCAGAAAAGGTAAAGACCACCTCTCCAAATGGG
>JBBQRB010000103.1:0-12097 GCA_038215315.1 Pseudanabaenales cyanobacterium | reverse complement strand
ATGGCGCACGCTGAGCGAGCGCCATACCTTTTTGTTAAAGATTTTCAAGTGATGCAATTAGCTAACTCTGTGGGCGTAATTAATGGGTATTGCCGATCGCATAATTTACCTAGCTTTTGAGATAAAAGCACCGACTGCGGTGGTGTTAAAAAAGTTGACTCAAGGAGATTGACTTGATGATAGGCTTGGCGCAAAGGCGCATCTAACAAAATTGTTCCTTTTCCCATCACGATCGCGCGATCGGCGTAGTCGGGCATCAAGTACAAATGATGAGTAATCACAATTATAGTTTTGCCCATTTGGTGCAATTGGCGACTTGTTTCTAAAATCGCCAAAGCACCTTGATAGTCCTGTCCAGTCGTCGGTTCATCAAAAATAATCACCTCAGGATTCATCGCTAACAGGGCAGCAATAATAATGCGGCTCCGCTCTCCCTTGGGAAGAGATAGCGGATGAGCATCACGAGTCTCCCATAGCCCCATCGCTTTCAGCCCACGTTCCGTCTCTTGAGTTACTTGCTTAGGTTTATAACCGAGAAAAGGCAGAGCAAACGCGACTTCTCTAGCAACAGAAGTATTAAAAATTTGATTGTCAGGATTTTGAGCAAGATAGCCAATTGACTGCGCCAAATCACTAATCGATAGTTGACTCGTATTGCGATCGCTTACGAATACTTTGCCCTGAGTTGGTTTTAGTAGATTCAAGAAATGCTTAACCAAAGTGCTTTTTCCCGCGCCATTCTGCCCCACGATTACTACATATTCGCCTGCATGGATATCTAAAGAGACATCTCTGAGTGCTTCCATTCCATTGCTGTAAGTATGACTGAGATTTTGGACGGAGAGAATTGGAGATTTTTTGCTGAGAATGGGATTTGGAAATAACGGAGCAGCAGAAATCTGGCGCTGCACGGTTAACTCGCTTAACGCAACCATCCCCTCTGCTAAGGTGACTGGAAAACTAGAGAGCTTGATCCCCTTTTGAGCAATTTGACTAAAAGCTTGCGCGACCTCTGGCGGACGCAATTTATTCTGTTGAAGCAGATCGACTTGCGAATAAATTTGTTGGGGAGTGCCGATCGCAATCAGTTCCCCCTTGGCAAGTAAGGCAAGGCGATCGCAAAACTCTGCCATCTCTTCGGCGGCATGGGAAACCATGACGATCGCCACCCCTAGTTCTTCTTTTAATCGCCTAACTGTCGCAAATACTTCCTGTGATCCAATTGGATCAAGTTGAGAAGTTGGTTCATCAAGAATCAGTAAATCAGGTTGCAGAGCTAGCGCCGCCGCGATCGCCAAGCGTTGCTTCTGCCCACCTGAAAGCTCTTGTGGATTCTTCTTCTCAAACCCTTCCAGCCGCACTGATTTTAAAACTATCGGAATCCTCCTGATAATCTCTTCACGCGGCACACAGAGATTTTCTAAGGCAAAGGCAATCTCGTTTTCCACAGATGTCGCCGTAATCTGGACTTCAGGATCTTCAAAAACAATGCCCACATGACTCGCCAATTCGCTGACAGGATGATCAAGGCTATCTAACCCCGCGATCGCAATTTTGCCAAAAAAACGTCCGCCATAAAACTGGGGAACTATACCTGTCAGCGCCAGACATAACGTGGTTTTACCCGCCCCCGTTGCGCCAATTATGCCTAAGAACTCGCCCCTATGAATCGTTAATGAAATATCTTTTAAAACCATCTCTTTAGAATTGGGATAGATATAAGAAACCTTATCTAAGATAGCGATCGCTTCCATAGTTGTACTGCTCGGTGTGAAAATATGCGGGGCTTCGACTTCGCTCAGCCAACGTTGGCTGAGCGAAGTCGAAGCCATACAAACTTAGTGGGACGTTTTTCTTTGTTTCGCGCCGTAGATGGCGATGCTAGTGATACATAACAGAGGTGTCAGCCAGTCACCCCACAATACATACAGAGTCTTAGTATCCCGCAAATATACCGTCTCCATGTGTGTCTCGTAGGTATTCACATCCGACAGCCAAACTGTGCGTCCATTCGGATCGACAAATCCTGAATAGCCCGTGTTTGTCGCTCTCACCGCCCAGCGATCGCTTTCAATCGCCCTTGCCACATCTTGAGCATGATGCTGAGCCGACATATAGGCGGCAAAATGGGCATTGTTAGAAGCAGATAAAATTAATCTACCACCCGCAGCAGTTTGAAAACGGAAAGTGGCGGGATAGGCGGACTCATAGCAAATTCCCACAATAAACCGTCCCCAAGGCGTATCGACTAACTGATCACTAGCCCCAGCGTCCACCTCACCACGCAAAGGCGACAGACGTTTTACCAAACCGCCCAAAAGCGGTTTAAAGGGAATATATTCGCCAATAGGAACCAGTCGAACTTTATCGTATCGACCTAAAATTTGATCAGATCCATCAATCAGAAACAGACTATTAGTATAGTTATTCGGGGCTTCAGTATTAGGGTTGCGAGTTTTACCAAAACCTCCCAACCAAACGGGTACACGATATTTTTCCACAACTCGATCAAAAGGTTCGCGGCGCGGATTGTAGTCTGGATACAAAAATGAAATCGCCGTTTCGGGTGTAACGATCATTTCTGCACCTGCTTGCGCTAGTTTTTCATAGCCATTAGTGTAGTTATTTACCGCAATTTCCCATCCTCTTGGCTTGACCGTTAAGGGATTTGGGAAGTTACCCTGAATAATTCCCGCCTTAATTGCTTGGGCATTGCCGCCAGCCATGCGATCGCCATTCATTTCCCAAGCTCCATAGACAGCCATTGCCATTACCAATAGCAAAGCCGCGATCGCATAGCGCCATTCTTTTAGTCTGGAGATAATTGCAGCATTAGTACCATTTCGCCAAGGCTTTTGGATCAGAGTCTCGGCTAGTAATCCATTCACCGCCACGATCGCCGAGGTCATCGTTTGCTGTCCTGACAGTCGGCTAACTTGCAACAACAACAAATCATGGGGACTCTGGGTATAGCCTAGCGCCGTCCAGTACAGAGGGCCCCAACTCCAAACAATCTCTAAACCACTAAACATCGCACAAGCCACGACAATGCGACTAGGTACATTTAATCCCTGTGTAAAAAATGCCATTCCCCCCGCCCACAGAGCCGACAGCACCGCCCCCCATGCTGTGATCAAAACCCAAACTAGGGTGGCGATCGCAAAACTAGACCACCAAGGCACACCCATCCACTCCAAAGGATGTACCGATGTAATCCAAAATAGCGCCATGCCGTGATAGCAAAGCCCCCATACTGCTCCCGCCGCGATCGTCTCTTTGACCTTTAGTTTTTGGGTCACTAACCATAAAGGCACTAGGGCAATCCAAGCCCACCACCATTGACTATAAGGATCAGGAGTTAACCCCATCAATACACCACCAAGGGCAGCAAATAGGAGGTTTCGCAAATTTCGCATAGTTTGATTTGGATATGAGATTTCAAGTATAGCTAAACCCAAAATAGAGAGGCGGCGCTCCGCGCCGCCTCTCTATTTTGGGTTTAGCGAAGTAGGTACGCAAGAGAAAACTTAAAGCCCAAAGATCTGTAGCGCAAGCTGCGCGTGCGCTACAGATCTTTGGGCTTTAAAGTTTCTGCTCCCTTACGCTGATAGAGATTTATCTCTCTGTGACGAGAAAATCGAGACTTAATGGAGGTCTCTGTCAGAAGAACTTCAACTTCGCTAAGGGGAAGTTGCAAAATTACACTTATATCTTTTGCACAGAGCCATTGCTGTCCAAACATCTCCAAAATCTCATCATCATCCGCAGTCTGCATCTGTATTAATAGTTTCTCTAAAAGTAACCAACAAGCGATCGCATCGGATTCGGCTCGGTGTGATTTTCCGACATTAAAACCAAAGTGTTTAACTAATTTTGGGAGCGATCGCGATTGTAAATTTGCTAATAAAAGCCTTGATAGTTCCACAGTACAGAGTTGAGCAGAAGCTTTAAAATCAACTCCTAATCGGCGGTATTCAGCTTGGAGAAAAGAATAGTCGAAACCAAGATTATGAGCAGTGAGAATACCACTTTGTAACATTGGCAAATAATTTGGCAGCACTTGATCAGCGCTTTCGGCACAATCAACCATTTTCTGAGAGATGCCTGTAAATCTAACTATTTGCTCAGGAATTAGAATTTGGGGATTGATTAAATCGGTAGATATTTGGATTATTCCATCCTTGAGCGTAGCTTGAAGAACCGAGATTTCGATAATGCGATCGCTACTGCCCCTTGCCCCTGTTGTTTCGAGGTCAACCACAGTAAATACTTCTGTACTAATCTGGCGATAGTAATCGAGAAGGTCAGTCGAAAGCTTTGTGTTTGTTCTCATGTCAGGTTTGGCTATGCGATCGAACGTTTTATATTTAATTGTACTTAGTTAAATATAGCTGTCGCCATTTGTTTTAGAGCGCAAAGCGCTGTAGGACAAAAATCAAAACCCAAAAGAGGTTGGCGGCGCGAAGCGCCGCCAACCTCTTTTGAGATCCTAGTATGCTTGACGACAGCTATATGAATATAGAAACAAAAAAGAGAACATAAAATGTTCTCTTTTTTGTTGATAAAAACAAATTTCCGATCAACCAAAACGACCGCTAATGTATTCTTCTGTAGCTGTTTGCTTAGGACTGCTAAAGATCACCGAAGTACGATCAATTTCTACTAGCTTGCCCATCCGCTTACCATTATCGGAAAGCTCAGTATTAAAGAAAGCAGTCATATCCGCCGATCGCGAGGCTTGTTGCATATTGTGGGTCACGATCACCAACGTATATTTCTGCTTCAGTTCCTGCATCAACTCCTCAATGCGGAGCGTGGAGATCGGGTCAAGTGCTGAACAAGGCTCATCCATCAAGATTACCTGTGGCTCAACCGCGATCGCACGAGCAATACATAGACGTTGCTGCTGACCACCAGATAGCGCCAAGCCGCTTTCATTGAGTTTGTCTTTTACCTCATCCCAGATTGCTGCCGATCGCAATGATTTTTCAACTAGATCAGCCATATCGGTCTTAGAACCTTTAAAGCCATTAATTCGCGGGCCAAAGGCGATATTTTCAAAAATAGACTTAGGAAAAGGGTTAGGACGCTGAAACACCATGCCAATGTGGCGGCGCACAGCTACAGCATCAATTTTGGGATCATATAAATCGATACCGTTAAAGGTAATTGCGCCCTTAACCCTAGCGCCTTCGATCAAGTCATTAAGACGGTTAAAACACCTTAAGATCGTACTTTTACCACAGCCCGATGGTCCAATAAAAGCCGTAATTTGATTCTTAAAGATATCTAACGAAACTCCAGCAACCGCAGGGGTATTCGAGCTATAAAAAACATTAACGTTATCGGCTACTAAAATAGATTGCTTTTCAGCAGATTGACTATTGCTTACATTCATGTCAATGACCAATTGTAATTATTTATCTTTCATCAAATAGATACACATTAAACTCAGGTAGTTAATTAAACCTAACTCACCTTGTTGCGTAGTAATATCGCTATTAAATTCATACCCAAAACCAGCACCAAGAGAACCACAATTCCCGCAGAAGCTAAGGTTTGGAAATCTGGTTTGGGATTACCCACCCAATCATAAATTTGGTAAGGCAACACTGAGAAGAAATTATCGTTTGACCATAATGTATCAGTGAATACATCTTCAAATTTACCACTAAACAAAGCCCCAAAGTTAATAGGCGATGCTTTTGGATCAAACAGAACTGTCCCTGCACCTAAAACCACAATTGGTGCAGTTTCTCCAATACCTCTAGATGAAGAGATGATCACGGCAGTCAAAATTCCTGGTAAGGCGGATGGCAAAACATGGTTGGAGATAGTTTGCCACTTAGTCGCCCCCACTCCATAAGATGCTTGCCGTACTGACTGCGGTACTGCTCGAATCGATTCTCTAGAAATCACAATAACAGGTGGCAAAATCAGCAAGGTAATTGTCAGTACCCCAGCCAATAAAACGGAACGACCGCCAAAGATACCTTGTACGAATAGTCCAAGCCCAAGCAAACCGTAAATAATCGAAGGAATACCAGCTAAGTTATAGATATTTAAATCAATTATTTCTGTGAACCAGTTTTTTGGTGCATATTCCTCTAAATAAATAGCGGAACTAACTCCAATCGGTACTACTAAAAACAATACATAGGTGAGCATCCAAACTGATCCCCAGATTGCCGCTCGATAACCAGATTCTTCAGCACGGCGGGAGGGAAATTTGGAAAATAGGTCACCATTGAGGCGGCTGACTGCATCGGAGCTGACATCAAAAATCAAGAAAGCCAGTACAGCTAGTCCAAAGAACGCCGAAAGAACACAAAAAAAAGCAAATACTTTGCCCCAGAAATTTCTGGAATCTAACTTGGTATCAAATTTTGAAGATCCCGATTGATCTTCGCTAGATTCTAGAATGTCTATACCTTTAGTCATAAGTTTCTTGGAATCGTTTGCTAATCATTTTACTGATAATATTGAGTACAAGGGTGATCAAGAATAGGGTCATACCAACAGCAAAAAGTGCTTGGTATTCCACACTGCCAACCCGCGAGTCACCCTTGGCAACCTGAGCGATATAGGCGGTCATCGTGCCGACGGTCTGTCTAGGATCGAGGGTCAAAGTAGGGCTTTGACCAGCAGCGATCGCAACAATCATCGTCTCACCGACTGCCCGCGATATCCCTAAAATTATTGCCGCACAAATGCCCGACAGAGCCGCAGGCATAACGACTTGAAGAGAAACTTCTTTTTTGGTTGATCCAATTCCAAAGGCAGCTTCTCGGAGCGAGGATGGCACAGCTACCATTGCATCGGTGCTAACGGAAGCGATCGTGGGGATAATCATTACGCCCATGACTAATCCAGCACTTAATGCATTAAACCCATTAAGTCCGGGAATAAGTTTACTTAATAATGGGGTGACAAAAGTGAGCGCAAAGTAACCATATACAACTGTAGGCACGCCAGCTAAAAGCTCGATCGCAGGTCTTAAAAGCTTAGAGACTCTCGGTGAGGCATATTCTGAAAGGTAGATTGCGGTTGCCAAGCCTAAGGGTGTTGCCAAAGCCATCGCAATTAATGCGACAAGGAGCGTGCCATTGACCGTCGGCAACACGCAAAATTCTTTAGTTGCAAACTGAGGTGTCCAAGTACAACTGTAACTACCATTTTCCAGAGTTTTGCCAAATAAAAACTCACCAACGCTGACAGTACCAAAAAAGTTAATCGTTTCTGACGCAAGAATATAGACGATCGCAACGGTAGTAAATACTGAAATACAAGCAGAAAATAATAGAGCATAACCGATCGCACTCTCACGAATGTTGCGATCAGCACGTTGATAGAGATCGAGATCTTCGGACGGGGGGGTAGGGTTGGTCATAAAGATTGCTAATTTAATCGTACCTAGGGGAAAGCCCTCCGTTAGTCGGGAGGGCTTAGCTCAAAACTAAATTAAGATTACTTCAGCAAATCAACGATAGGAGTTCCTGCCTTAGCATCGTGGAAGGTTGAACCAGTCTTGCCAGTCTTAACGCGCTCAGCAATCAAGGCATCAGCTTCACTAGGAAGAGCTACATAGCCAACTTCCCTAGCAAGCTTAGATTGATTAGCGACATAAAAATCAACAAATGCCTTGGTCTCAGGACGTTCCATCGCTTTCTTGCTGATGTAGATCAACAGGGGACGAGACAAAGGACTGTACTTGCCAGTGTTGATATTCTCAGTAGTTGGTGCAACACAACCAGCACCACCATCAATTTCTACGGCATTTAGAGTTGCTGCATTTTCTTCAAAGTAAGAAACGCCAAAGTATCCTAATGCATTCTTATCGCCCTGCACACCCTTAACGATGATGTTGTCATCTTCGCTAGGCTGGAAGTCGGTACGGCTGACCTTAGATTTGCCATTAACAGCTTCAGTGAAATAGTCAAAAGTACCAGAGTCAGCACCAGGACCAAAGAGAGCAAATTTTGCATCAGGGAAATCAGGGCGAATTTGATTCCAGTTGGTGATTTTGCCTTGAGCATCAGGAGACCACATGGTCTTTAGTTCAGCAATAGTTAGACATTTAGCCCAAGTATTTTCTTTGTTAACAACAACGGTCAAACCATCAACAGCCACAGGAATTTCAACAAACTCTACGCCGTTCTTCTTGCAATCTTCTTCTTCAGCTTTCTTGATAGGACGAGAAGCATTGGCGATGTCGGTATCACCAGCACAGAATTTCTTGAAGCCACCGCCAGTACCGCTAGTACCAACAGGAACTTTCACTCCAGGATTTACCTTAGCGAATTCTTCAGCAACAGCCTTAGTTATAGGCGCAACTGTGCTAGAGCCATCAATGGTGACGTTACCAGACAGGTTAGAGGCAGCAGGTACGGCAGCTGTCGTGGCGGCAGGAGTTGCACCAGTAGTAGTTGCGGTGGGGGTTTCAGGACTACTACATGATGCTAGTACTGCTGTAAGTGCAACGCCAGCTACAAACAACGCGACATTACGATTGATATTCTTCTTGGACATCATAATAATTCTTATTTAGATTAAATCTGTTACGGTTGACTAAGCAATCACAATGAACAATTACAACAGGTAATTACATTAAGCATTTGAATGAGAAATCAAACTAGACAAGATCGATACTAAACTGCTTGTGCAAAGCCAAGGTTAAGACAAGTTAAAGAGAAAGTTAAGTTTGGACTTATAAACGGTTACTTATGTTACTGAATTACAACAAATAGTAAACAAATGTGACTTACTCCCTTCCCAGTATAAAAATAGGCATTAAAAACCAAGAATTATCGGTGCGGCGCTTCGCGCCGCTAATCTTTCACTGGGAAGGGAGTATCACTAAGCAAGAATACTTATCAAAATTGGGTTAACTACTTCAGGGGCTTCATCTTGAGGACAATGACCCACATTGGGGATTGCCACAAACTGCTTTACACAACTAAAAGTCGTAAAAGACGCTTTACCAAGGGCAATTGGTTCCCAAGGATCGCGATCGCCCCACAGCACAATCGCCTCGCAAGGCAAAATCGCTAGCAAATCCTCAGGTCTTGGTCCTTGAGAGTAACGGACAAATGCCATAAACACATCAACGGCATTAGCGTTTTGAGCAGGTCTAAGTAAGATTTCTACTAATTCATCAGTGATTGCTGACTTATCAATATATGCCTGTGACAAAATTTGACGAACGGCACGGGCATTTTTAACTTGATTGAAAAATATTTTGGCGATTGATCGCACTCCCAAGAGGTTCTGGACTGATCTTACCCCTGCGCGGCGATACCAAGGCAGCTGCAACTGATTCTGTTCTTGAAGAAGACGTAGCGAACAGTTAATCAAAACAGTTTTTGTCACAAGCTCAGGAGCATAGATCGCGGCTTGCATAGCCACTACTGCACCAATCGAGTTGCCAACCAGAATTGCGCGATCGCCAATCACCTCCCGCACAAAATCCGCCACCTGTTGCCCCCAAGTCTCAAAGGTGTAGGGCAACTCGCTAGGCTTAGGCTGATCTGACGAGCCAAAACCAATTAAATCGATCGCATATACCCTTGCCCCCTCCGCCAAGACAGGCATATTTTTGCGCCAATGTCCCACCGAAGCTCCAAATCCATGAATGAGAAGAACGGCGGGCTTGTGATTGGGTTGATTTGGAGAATTTGCATCTAGGGCTATGTCTAGCCCATCGGCGCAGTAACCAATTTGATATCCACGCCATGTCCAAAAGCGATCGGCAAACTTACGATATTTAGGGGTAGCAACCATGAAAAAGAGTAAACTTATGTGAAGCAATTAGAACTAGCTAATTTCGCCTATCCTATCATTGACTAGAGATTAGCCTCTCGTAATTATATTTACCTTATTTAGCCCCAAGCTCATTTTGCCGTAATTCTCGAAATGACCTCGAAGTGAGTATGGGAATAAGTATTTTTTATAACTTTTCAATAACTTTTTGGAGATTTAAACGTGGCGCTTCCCTTATTAAATTACGCTCCAGCATCACAAAATACTCGTGTTGCTGGCTTTACAGTCGGTAACGATGATACCCCTCGTATCTATAGCAGCGCAAACCTGCTCTCCACTACAGAAATGGACGAGCTAATTGCTGCTGCTTACCGTCAAATTTTCTTCCATGCCTTCGCTAGCGATCGCGAGATTTTTCTAGAGTCCCAACTACGCTCTAGCAATATCTCAGTTAGACAGTTTGTGCGTGGATTAATTCTTTCTAAAACCTACAGAAGCAGTTTTTACGACAAAAATAGTAACTATCGCTTCGTTGAGCAAACTGTACAGCGTGTCCTCGGTCGCGATGTTTACAGCGAAAAGGAAAAGATTGCTTGGTCGATTGTCGTAGCAACCAAGGGCATCGAAGGATTCATTGATGCGTTGCTTAACAGTGACGAATATCTTGAAGCTTTTGGTGATGACATCTTGCCTTACCAACGTCGTCGCATTTTGCCAAGCCAAAGAATTGGCGAAATGCCCTTCAACCTCAAGTCTCCTCGCTACGATGCATACCACCGCGCGCAGTTGGGCTTCCCTCAACTCATCTGGCAAAATACGGTTCGCAGCTATGTTGCAACCGACAGAAAGCCCAAGAATGGAGATCCATCCAACTTCTTGAATATGGCTCGCAGCATCAATCCTAGCCCTGTCAATTTACCACCAGTGTCGGCTCAAAACCTTGACTACGAGCGCCTAGTTCCTCGCCGTTAAATTAATATCAAGCAAAGGGGTGAGCGGCTTCGCCGCGCACCCCTTTAAAACGCAAAAGAGGATAGCGGCGCTCCGCGCCGCCATCCTCTTTTGCGTTTTGATTTGTCCTGATAGCAAGTGGCGACAGCTATATGTATGATTTAAATATATTTTTTAGTTTCTCGCTAATCTTTCATAAATGGATATTCATCAATTTCTTGAGCTTTTTGTCGGTCGTTGGCGATCGCAGCGCAGCGATCATCAATTTAGTCAAGAAGATGGCAGTGATACCCGTGCTGTGATTGAAATTACCGCCTTGAGTGCGGACAATCCTGCGGTATTGTCTATCTGCCAAAAATATGACGTTGAAGCTAGCGCTCTGACTCAACCACTGACTCAACCAATGCAACTGTCATGGGAAGAAGAATCTCTGAGTAGCATTAAGCCCAAGGGGAGCAATTTATTTGTGCCAGTTCCTAATCCGCTAAATGCTAATAAGGGTCTGATTTTAACGGATCGTGCCAAGGGTATCTATGAGTTTGCTGAAGACGAGTCTCTCAGCGTTAAGACGATCACCGAGCAAGGATTAATTGAGGAAAGGGTTTGGTATGGCAACCCCAATCTCAGGTTTCGAGTCGCCACATTAGTCAAAACTAATGCTCTGTCAGACTCACAAGCCAGTGAAAGAAGCGATCGCGTTGTGAGTTCTTCTAAGTTTTATTCAGAAATTCGCGTTGCTCCACCGAAGCCTCAAGAAACCTAAAAAGCTGAGGCGCACGCGCAACGTGCGCCTCAGCTTTTTGGGTTTTATTAAGCTTACTCCCTTCCCAGTGAAAGATCAGTGGTGCGGCGCGAAGCGCCGTACCGCTAATCTTTCGCTGGTAAGGGAGTATCTACTTCAAAAAATGGGCGACTAGATTCCAGACTTCTAGACCAATAAATCCTGCTAAAACCATAAAAATCAATATATTCAAACCAGCCTTAACTTTTTCCATAAATTCGCTACTCTTACTCTTAACTAAAGTTACAGCGCAAAGCGCTGCGAAGATCATAAGTTTCCCAAAGCGATATTGAGGGTTGCGCCGCAACCCTCAATAGGTAGGCAAGCACAATTAACCCAAAACCCAAAAAGCTGTAGCGCACGCTGCGCGTGCGCTACAGCTTTTTGGGTTTTAAGGTTTCTTTTGCCAACATACTTATTGCTTTGGCTTACTAAATGAGATTGCACAAACAGTCATTTATATGGTTAACTTGCTCAATAAAATTGTTGAAAGTATCTGTCGCATTCCCAAATCATTTGTATATTTTTGGATTTGTGGAAGTGCAACCCGAAGAGTTGCAATTTCACAAACTACTTACAGCTTATTGGGGCTTTAAAAGGTACAGA
>JBBQRB010000102.1:0-12100 GCA_038215315.1 Pseudanabaenales cyanobacterium | reverse complement strand
CTTTTTATTAATTTAATTAAATAATACGTCCCCAAAAATCACTGTTTTTTTTTTTTTTATACCCCCCCCCCATTTATAATATAAAATTAAAAACCCAAATATTTCGGGGGGCGGCGCTACCCCCCCCACCGCTAATCTTTCACTGGGAAGGGAGTAAGTAGGTATAGCGCTTTGGAATTTTAAAAATTTCTCTGTACTTTTTAAAACTCCAAAAGCTGAGGCGCACGCACAGCGTGCGCCTCAGCTTTTGGAGTTTTGGTTTTTATTGGTAAGTTTTGAGCGATCGCCAATTAGATAAACAATAAATAATCCAACTATTACCAAATCAATTGCAACCGCGATTCCTGCTTGCCCAAGATATTGTCTACCGTATACGAGGACTAAGCTAACGAAGGTCAGCTTGCTAATAATTGAAATAACCACAATCAATGAACGACTTGAGGAGTTAAACGCACCATAGATTTGAATTGCACCCACAAGAGTTATCAAAGCACCCCAATTACGAACAATGATTTCGGAAAGTTGACCTTCTAGAGAATCACCAAACAAAGAACTCAGGGCGGCTTGTGGTGCGATCGCGGCATAAAACAATGTACAAGTTATTACTCCAGATACAAGCATGATCCAATTTATTTGTGAAGAAATTAATTTCATCATTTTTTCTTGTTTGACTGGAAATATATAGCGCTTTGAGGCACCTTCAAAATCCAGAGGAGGGCGGTGGCGCAAAGTGCCGCCACTCTCCTCTGGATTTTGTTAACTAGTATTACTTACACTTTATGTCAGCTTTTTTGCCAATGCACTAGACTATATGAATAGTTAAATCAACCGACTTACCGCATGACGGGGTTATTAAGGAGCGATAGGCAGTGATGTCTTCTAGAAAACAAGTATTTTGGGCAAGTGTTTGGCAGCGCGTCAAAGTGGCAGTTATCAGCATATCGATAATGCAGAGCGTAGCGATCGCCACGCCGATATCCGCAAAGGCTGATGCTGAGGGTTCTGCAACGATTAGCTATACCGAGCTACTTGCCAATGTCAAGGAAAATCGAGTCCAAAAGATCGATCTAGAAAGTAACGGACTTTCAGCCGAAGCTGTCCTAAAAGATGGGCGCAAAGTTAGGGTTGACCTAATCGCCCGTGATGGTAACACTGAGCTGATGAAATCTCTCCGTGAAAATAACGTAGATATTGCCGTCAAAGCACCGCAGCAGCCAACTCTAGTCTGGCAATTGCTAAGTACTTTCCTTGTGCCATTGTTATTGATTTTTGTATTGTTGATAGTGTTGCGTCGCCTCAGCAATGCTCCTGGTGGACCTGGACAAACCCTCAGCTTCGGTAAAACCAAAGCCAGATTTTCGCCAGAAGCGAAAACTGGAATTATGTTTGAGGATGTCGCAGGGATTGATACTGCTAAAGAAGAATTACAGGAAGTTGTTACATTTCTTAAACAACCAGATCGCTTTACGGCTGTGGGGGCAAAAATCCCTAAGGGCGTATTGCTGATTGGCCCGCCAGGGACTGGCAAAACTTTGCTGGCTAAAGCGATCGCAGGCGAAGCGGGAGTACCGTTCTTTTCGCTATCAGGTTCGGAATTTGTCGAAATGTTTGTCGGTGTTGGTGCTTCCCGCGTTAGAGATCTATTTCAAAAGGCTAAGGACAACGCTCCTTGCATTATTTTTATCGACGAAATTGATGCGGTTGGTCGTCAGCGTGGATCTGGCATCGGTGGCGGCAATGATGAACGCGAACAGACCCTTAACCAGATGCTTACCGAAATGGATGGCTTTCAGGGCAACTCAGGCGTAATCGTAGTGGCGGCAACCAATCGCCCCGATGTGCTAGACAGTGCTTTGCTCCGTCCAGGACGTTTTGATCGCCAGATTACAGTGGACTACCCAGATTACAGAGGTCGTCAAGAGATCATCAAGGTTCATGCTCGCAATAAGAAGCTAGAAGAGAATGTATCTATCGAAGCGATCGCCCGTTTAACTCCAGGATTTGCAGGTGCGGACTTGGCAAACTTGCTCAACGAAGCTGCCATTCTCGCAGCGCGGCGCTATAAAGATGCGATCGGTGAACTGGAAATTGCTGATGCGATTGATCGCGTTACTATTGGGCTAAGCATGAAGCCGATGCTTGATAGCTCTAAAAAACGCCTAGTTGCATACCATGAAGTCGGTCATGCCTTGGTAATGACCCTCCTCAAAAATGCATCACTGCTCGACAAAATCACAATTGTGCCTCGCTCTGGGGGCATCGGTGGCTTTGCAAAGGGCGTGCCTGATGAGGAATATGGTTTAGAGTCGCGATCGCAAATTCTGGACACGATTACGATGATGCTTGGTGGTCGTGCTGCGGAGGAAGTAGTTTTTGGTGATGCCGAAATTACTACAGGTGCTTCAGGAGATTTCCAACAGGTCGCGAAATTAGCGCGGATGATGGTAACTCAGTTTGGAATGTCCGATCTAGGTTTAGGTGCATTGGAATCAGAATCAGGCGAGATCTTCTTAGGGCGTAATTTTATGCCCCAGACTGATTATTCCATTAAGCTAGGCGATCGCATTGATCGTCAGATTCGCCAAATTGCCCAAACCTGCTACGACACCGCCAAACATCTCGTTGAAGAAAACCGCGATCTTTGCGATCGCCTAGTTGATATCTTGCTTGATGTCGAAACCCTAGATGGCGAAGAGTTCCGCAAGATCGTTGCTGAATATACACAACTTCCAGAAAAAAGAACCGCTTCTGTGAAATTTTAGTGCTATAGCTGTCATCAGGCTTGTTAGAGCATAAACCCAAAATAGAAAGGCGGCGCGAAGCGCCGCCTTTCTATTTTGGGTTTATGTATAGCGCTTTGCGCTATGCAGCTTATTGAGGCTTTAAATGGTATAGAGGAGCTTTTGAAAGTGCCGCTTCGCGGCACTTTCAAAAGTTTCTCTGGGTTTTGCAAAAGCGCAAAGCGCTATGAATAAAGCCAAATTTGCTGCAAAAATATAGAGGACTAGCCTTGCTAGTCCTCTATATTTTTTAGGTTTAACATGACGACGATCGCTTATCTTGGTCCCGCAGGTACATATTCAGAAATGGCAGCCCTGCGATATTTGCAGATTAGCCATCCCGACCTAGAACACGATTCCTCAAGAATGTGTCCCTATCCGACGATTCCCCAAGCAATTAATGCCGCCGAAAATGGCAATGTGGAAATCGCGGTCGTACCAGTCGAGAACTCGATCCAAGGCGGCGTAACGATGACTCTTGATAGCCTTTGGCGATCGGAGTCCCTACAAATTCAACAAGCGATCGTCCTGCCGATCGCCCATGCTTTAATTAGCCGAGCCGCGAACCTCGATCAAGTTAAAGTAATTTACTCGCACCCCCAAGCCCTAGCTCAATGCCAGCAGTGGATAGAGCAGAATTTACCCACTGCTCAACTAATTGCCACAGACTCCACCGCCGATGGCGTGGCAAATGTGTCTAAGGATCAATCAATTGCCGCGATCGCCTCCCAACGGGCTGCTGAGATATACCAAGAGCCAATTCTGCAATATCCGATCAATGATCAACCTGACAACTGCACCCGTTTTTTAGTACTTGGACGTACTGCCTCTGCGATCGGTACACATTCTTCCTTAGCTTTTAGCCTGAAGCGTAATCTGCCTGGAGCATTGGTTAAGCCTTTGCTAGTATTTGCCGATCGCCAAATTAACCTTAGCCGTATCGAGTCTCGTCCCACCAAGCGATCGCTGGGAGAATACATCTTTTTTATTGATATTGAAACCCCTGTGGGTGATCCTAATTTTGCTGAAGCCTTAGCGGAACTGCGATCGGTCACAGAGAATTTAAAAATTTTAGGAAGCTATGAAGTGATTGAACCTGAATAAGTTAGTTGCGGCGCTTGTGTGAGGACAAATCAAAACCCAAAAGAGAAAGGCGGCGCGCCGCCTTTCTCTTTTGGGTTTTACAACAGATTGAGAACAAACCAAACCCAGATTTTTTGTAAAAGCCCCGCGAAGCGGGGCTTTTACAAAAAATCTGGGTTTGGTCGGGATTTGCTGTATGTCTGAACAAGACTGGGGACAGCCATAACTTATTCAGATTAGGGCAAAAATTTTTAACTATTTCCGAGAATGCGCCAAACGCTTATTGCGTAACAACACATTACTGCCCTCATTAGTTTGCTCAATCACCAGTAGCGGCGTAGGCTTAGCGGTCTGATCCCAACTGATTACAGCTAGCTTTCCTTGAATCGTGGGTTGCCAATTACGATTTTCATCAGAAGCCGATACAAAGTTTTCTAATCCAGTTGCCAAGTCTTTGACAATACTCTGAGATCCATGAGTTGGTATTTTTGCCAGCTTTACATGAATCCGAAATAAAGTTCTAATTTGAGAATCATCATGATGCTCAGGTTGAAATGAAACATCAAAAACTACGTCAACCTTGCGTACATGACCACTATCCTCTTCAGTCGGCATCAAAGCAGGCGCGATCTTTTGACGAAGGTTTACCTTAATCTGCGCCAATATAATCTCGCAGAAATGAGGCTCTTCCATTCGCATACTCAAATAGTCAAGATTAAACTCACGAGAATGGATTAGATCAGGGTTATGCTCATGTTCATCAATGGTATGTAGCGCAAATTTAAATTTTTTCGCAATATCATGATTTTTTAGTTTCTCAATTTTGAGTTGGTGGCGTGCTTGTCGAAGTTGCCAAGATTGATAGGCAGTTGCACCGATCGCACTCAAAAGTAAAACTCCCAGTAAGCCAATTCCACCAGCATTTTGCAAAGGCAAAGTAGATTGCTCAAAACTTTCCCAAGTCCCTTCGCGATCGCTTGTTTGAACAGCAATAATCGTCTTTGATTTTTCTAGCATAGTCATCTACCTTTTGTCCAAGCTTAAAGTTGCCAATCCCCGTCCCCGTTAATGTCAATTATTCCCAGATTAGTTTTTTTTTAAGCTTATTGACGCACGAACCTATCTGACTACACCCAAGGGATTAAAGTTGTATCAAAGTCTAAAAAAGAGAGGCGGCGCGGATCGCCGCCTTTCGCTTTTGGGCTTTATGCCCTAACAAGACTGGCGATCGCTATATTTTTTACAAAGCGGTTGAGATATGATGAATATAAATAGCTCGCAGCCCTGATAGTAAGCCTTGACTAAGTTTCAGTTTGATTCTGTTCCCGATGCCCTCCACGATCTTCAATCTGGTCGCCTCATTGTCGTTGTCGATGATGAAAACCGCGAAAATGAGGGGGATTTAATTGGTGCGGCGCAGTTTGCCACGCCTGAAATGATTAACTTCATGGCAGTTAAAGCAAGGGGTTTAATCTGTCTAGCAATGGCAGGCGATCGCCTCGATACGCTGGATTTGCCTTTAATGGTTGATCGCAATACCGATAGCCAACAAACCGCCTTTACCGTCAGTATTGATGCTGTCGAAGGCACATCAACAGGAATCTCTGCCGATGATCGATCGCGCACAATTCAAGCATCTATTAATCCCCAGACTAAACCTAACGATCTGCGTCGCCCCGGTCATATATTTCCTTTGAGAGCCAAGGAAGGCGGCGTATTAAAACGAGCAGGGCATACTGAGGCAGCAGTTGATCTGTCGCAAATGGCGGGGCTATATCCTGCTGGTGTAATTTGCGAAATTCAAAATGACGATGGTTCAATGGCGAGATTGCCTGAACTCATTGAATATGCCAAGCTGCATAACCTGAAATTAATAAGTATCGCTGACTTGATCAGCTATCGTCTTCTCCATGATCGCTTTGTAAAGCGTGAGGCGATCGCTAGTTTACCTTCACTATTTGGTAACTTTAAGGTTTATGCCTATCGCAATACTCTTGACGACACTGAGCATTTAGCGATCGTCAAGGGCGATCTGCGAGAGTTTGTTGATAATGAAGTTTTAGTGCGCGTTCATTCTGAATGCTTAACGGGTGATGCTTTAGGTTCTTTGCGGTGTGATTGTCGCGGACAGCTACAAAGCGCCTTAAAAATGATCGAGTTTGCCAACTGGGGCGTGGTTGTATATTTGCGTCAAGAAGGTCGGGGCATTGGTTTAATTAATAAAATCAAAGCCTATTCCCTGCAAGATGGAGGCTTAGATACGGTTGAAGCCAATGAAAAGCTAGGCTTTGGTGCTGACTTGCGAACCTATGGCGTGGGAGCGCAAATACTCCACGATCTCGGCATCAAAAAAATGCGTCTAATCACAAATAATCCTCGCAAACTGGCAGGGCTAAAAGGATTTGGAATCGAAATAACGGGTCGGCTACCTCTGCTCATTGAAACCAATGAACACAATCTGCGCTATCTCGAAACTAAAGCCGAGAAACTGGGGCATCTACTTTTACAGACTAAATTGGTCACCCTTGGTATCAATTGGCAGTCAGAGAAAGCTTCTGAACTTTTGGTGGAGTTGCGAGAAATCGCCGCCAATAACGATCTGCTTTTGCAAGAGGAAACCTCTAAAAACTTTGCTAATCTATTTGCCAATGCAGACACTGAAGAGCCTGACCAGAGTAGCAACGGGCAAAAGCTGATGATTGTCCATTTAGGTTTTGACCAATCCAACGAGACTTCCGAAGATTGGTACATTAATTCCAACCATCCTTACCGTCAATCGATCGTGCGTGTATTCAAGCATCTAAAGCTGTGGAGACAGGTCAAGAACTTCAAATTTTGTGTGGGAATTGAAGGTGCGGAATTGCCTGATCGCTTTGAGCAAACTATAAATCTTGGACTGGTTTGGCATGAACCTTGGCTCAAGGATTGCATTTACGAATGGTTTAACTTTTTCCACGACGACGGCGATCTTGCCATTCTAGATAAGTAAGGTAGCCGACTCCAGTTGTCGCGATCGCCATCAAAACGATTGCTGCCCAAAAAAAAGTGTTAAGAAGAACTGCTTCTGACATCAAAGTGAGTTAATTGAATAGATAAAAATTACTTGTTTTAGTTGCAGGTGCAAAGCACCTGCGACTGACTCGACTCTAAAGCCCGTTGCGTCCCCATACTACGAATGCGATCGACAGGGTGAACATTCCCAATACGCCGTACCAACCTAATGACAAAATATCCATAATTTTTAAATTGTAACGATTTGTATACTTAACAACGATTAAAAAGAGAAATTCTTTGATCTCAATCATACGCTTTTCTGTCCGTTTGCAGTGATTTGGAGCAGTAATTAAATCGTATGTCGCTAGCAACTTTTTTTTAAAAGTTACATTCTTATGTGAAGGTAAGTCTAACTCTCTGGAGGCGATCGCTTTATGTTTTTTCTGAAAAATCTTAGCCGCAAACAATTAATTACTGCTAGCCGTCCTTGGCTGATCGCAGGCGCGATCATTGCTCTATCATTGTCCTCGGCTGTCCAAGCCCAAGGTCGCAAGGTGAGATATGTCCCACCAAGTAACGCTGGCGCACCTAAAGTTTCAGTCCCTGGCATTACCCGTAGCGCCTGTGCTAGTGAATTAAGTTGCTTAATTGCCTTAGTACCAGACCTGAAAGTAGATCAAGCACCTGTTCCCCAGACTATTTCCAAGCGCCCCACAATTTACTTCTTGACTCCAAAAGTCAATGGACGTGTCTACTTCCGTCTTGACGAAGACTTCGGCACACCAAGCCAGCGCAAAAGGATCTATCGCAGTAGTTTCAACATCAAGAATGATGCGGGAGTGATTGCCTATAAGTTGCCAGACGATGCCCCTGCTCTGGAGTTGAATAAGAAGTATTCTTGGAAGCTAGATATTGATGATGCAAATAATACTCGCTCAGTATACGGATCGCTTAGGAGAGTTGAGCTTGACAGCGCCTTAGTTAGCAAGCTGTCGGCTACTGCTGATCCTCTAGATCGGGCGGCTCTGCTTGCAGCAAAAGGTGTTTGGTATGAGGCTTTACAAACCCTTGCGGAAGCTCAGATTACAGTTCCCAAAAATGTGGAAATCTTTGAGGAATGGACATCTTTGTTAAAATCAGCGAATCTTGATCGCGTTTTGTCTCATTCTCTAGTTATCCAAAAGTAGTCAAGCATTCCAAAATCTAAAACCCCATCCGCATATTAAAGTAAGCTGATCGGCATTTAAAGTGCATATCAAAAACCAGAAGATGATTGTGCCGCGCGAAGCGCGGCACAATCATCTTGCAACTTAAAGGCGCATCAGCTTATTAAGGAGAGACACACTATGCCTCTCCTTAATAGAGCCTTTGAGCGAAAGCGGTCATTTCTTAAATGTAGCCAACTGCGAGTTCATGTTATTTTACAAGCGCCTTAAAAATATCTTGTGGACATGGCGCGGTATTGCGATCGCCGCCCCTTCAATTTCTCTGATCGTGATTGGACTCAGGTTAGTTGGCGCATTAGAGTCTCTAGAACTAGCCATGCTCGATCAGTTTTTTCGATGGCGATCGCTAGAGCCAACTGACTCACGAATTGTCATTATTGGTATTGACGAAGCTGATATTCGTGAATATAACTGGCCGATTGACGATCAGTTATTAGCACAATTATTAAATCGAGTTAAACAACAACAGCCGCGAGCGATCGGGCTGGATCTTGCCCGCGATCAGCCCATTGGCAAAGGCTATGCGGAACTAGCTGAACTATTTAAAACTACGCCCTATTTGATTGGGGCAACTAAAAAGGCGGATCTGATCGACTCCAACTTTGCCGTGTCTAGCTCTGACATCAAACCACCACCCATACTTGCCGAACTTGGACAAGTGGGCGCAGTGAATTTACCAATTGATACTGATGGGAGGATTCGGCGGGGTTTGCTGTCATTGCAACTGCCTGATGGTAACGTCACTCTCAGCTTTGGTTTGCAGCTAGCTTTGCTTTATCTTGATCGCGAACAGGAAATCCCCTTTGAAGACGCTCTCAATCCCGCGAGATTAGCCACCAACGATGGTGGCTACAGTGGAGCCGATGTGGGCGGACATCAGTTTGTGATTAACTACCAGCGATCGCAGGGCTATCAGATTGTACGAATGGCGGATGTTTTGGATGGAAGAGTTGCCCCTAATCTATTTCGCGATCGCGTAGTGATGATTGGCGTGACCGCAGTAAGCCTGCGAGATTGGTTTTTTACACCCCTTGATAGTGGGTTAGGTAGTACTCGCATTTTCACTTCAGGTGTAGAAGTCCATGCTCAGATAGTCAGTCATATCCTCAGTAGTACCCTTGATGGTCGGGCGACGATCCATGTATGGAGCGAATATTGGGAATCTCTGTGGATATTTGCATGGGCTTTGGCGGGAGCGACTTTGATTTGGCAATGGCGCAATGTAAATACGAAGGATCGAGAATTATTAGTCATATTATGGCGATCGCTGAGTGCATTTTTGCTTACCAATATACTCTTGTGGTCATGCCTGATTGCCCTAAATTATGGCTGGTGGTTGCCCTTTGCACCCGCAATGATCGCCCTGTTAGGAGGTGGCGCAATTGTGACCAGTTATCTAGCAATTACTGCTGCCCAAATTCGCACATATTTTAGTCGTTATCTCACGGATGCAGTGGTCAAGAGCCTTTTGGAAACTCCTGAAGGGCTGAAGTTGGGAGGCGATCGCCGCAAAGTGACGATCCTAATGTGCGACTTGCGCGGGTTTTCAGCAGTCTCAGAAAAAATGCCCCCTGAAGCAGTTGTCGATATTCTCAATGTGTTTCTAGGAACGATGACTGACGCGATCGCGCCTTATCAAGGCACAATTGATGAGTTTGTTGGCGATGCGATTTTAGTTCTATTTGGAGCGCCAATTTATCGAGTAGATGACTCTGCTAGAGCCGTGGCAAGTGCGATCGCCATGCAGCTATCAATGCGAACTGTCAATCAAAAGCTATCACAAATGGGATTACCCGAAATTGCGATGGGAATTGGCATCAATACAGGCGAGGTCGTAGCAGGAAATATCGGTTCTCAATCTCGTGCTAAGTATGCTGTTGTCGGTAATCATGTAAATTTGACCGCCCGCATCGAATCCTACACCGTAGGTGGACAGATCTTGATCTCTGAAAGTACTTATGAAGAAGTACAAGCGATCGTCAAAATCAATGGCTCAATACTAGTGGAGCCGAAAGGAGTTTCCCAGCCTATTGCTATTTACGACATTTGTGGAATCGATGGGGATTATGATTTAGAACTTCCATCAATTAATGAATCTCTGCAAATACTGCCTTCGCCTATTCCTATCACCTATCGAATTTTAGAAGAGAAACACCTTAGTACAGAAGTTCTCGTTGGAGAAATAAGGCGGTTATCACTCTATGGCGCAGAGATTGCCACCGATCAAGATATCCAAGTTTTAACTAATCTTAAATTGTATATTCGCCATACTAGAGAAGAATCTAAAGGAGAAATTTATGCCAAAGTTCTAAAACATCAGCAAATAAGTTCAGTACTTTTTGAGCAATCCATTTCAGAGGATTTAACTGAGTATTTAGTATTAGAGAATAGATTAGTTGTCGCTAACCCCACCAAACCATCCCTTGAAAAATTTATATATATTCACTTTACTACCGTTCCTAGCAACCTAAAAGATTGGATTAGGGAACTAATGACTAGAGATTGATGAAACATTTGCCCCTCTTCCCTAGCCCTTCTCCTGCGGGAGAAGGGGATGAGGGCAGATCTTCGCTCTGCGTAACATCAGTTAGTTATAAGCTCGACCACGCCAACTTTTGGGTTTGGTAAATGCCGAAATCCAAATACGCATCACGGCGAAAGGATCAGCGAGAGGTGACAGCCAGAACCAAAGACCTACTTCTGTATAACTCGCACGAATTCCAAATACTAGCAAACAACGAATAAATACGAGAAAAGCATTTAACCAGAATAAAATGCTTACTGGTAAAGAAGCTTCTAAAGGTAAAAGAGAAAGGATAATTAATATCGGTAAAGGCAATCCCTGAACCGCAGTGAGCAATAGACAATCGGCAAAAGTTTGGCTAGGAGTAGAGGCATCTTTAAGATCTAGCGATCGCCCCCATTCACGCCATGTTTCCGCCATTGAGGTATACATCCGCACCTGCATCAAAGCCGCACCATCAAGAAAGCCTACCTTTGCCCCTTTTTGGGCAGCAAATCTCGCTAGAGTCACATCGTCACAAAAGGAAGACTTAGCTAATTCATAGCCATTTAACTCAACTAATTTAGAGCGTTTGGAGAGAAAGCATTGTCCATTTGCCATGACCCGATCTTCTGTGAACTGAGTGCGATCGCCTGTCGCTCCAAATCGAAAAATTAGCGTAATTAATAAAGCTGGCTGTAACCACTGCTCACCCGCAGTCTTAAGAATAAACTTTGGCGACAGAGACACAATATCAAAATTGTCATTTTCCGCTTGCTGCACAAAACTCGCTACTAGTCCTTTTTGAGGCAAAGTGTCAGCATCAATTCCCAATATCCATTCACTAGCAGGATCACTATGCAAAAAACCATTGTGCAAGGCCCAAGGACGACCAACCCAACCTTCAGGCAAAGGATCATCTGTAACTAGTTTTAAGGGAATTGGAAAGTCTAGTTGTAATTTCTGCACATATTCTGGAGTTCCATCTTGCGATCGGCTATCGACGACAATAATTTCTCTTGCCACTTGATCTCGCAATCCTTCCAAGCAAGTTGGTAGGCGTTCTATCTCATTGAGTGTGGGAATAACAATCGAGACCTTGGGTGCTAGCTTAGCCGTAGCTTCGAGAGATGGATCAAGAGGTAAAAGCGGCGCAGCGCGATCGCGGGCTGTACTGAGTCGTTTGAGAAGTACAAGTGTCAAGGGAACTTGTAGAATTAACAAAAAGATAGGTAAACCTATCAGGAGGATCGAATTATTCAATTTTGATGGAGATGACTACACTAATAGAATTTTTTTATCAGCAATGAAGTACTGCGCTCCGCGTAGTACTTCATCGCTACTTTTGGACTAATCTAAGACGAAGATTAGTGGGAAGCAAGAGCCATTAACTCAGCATCTTGGAACAGAGGTGTACTCAAGTAACGCTCACCAAAGCTGGGCTGAATCATCACAATCATTTTGCCAGCATTTTCAGAACGCTTGGCAATCTGTACCGCCGCATAAAGCGCTGC
>JBBQRB010000101.1:0-12102 GCA_038215315.1 Pseudanabaenales cyanobacterium | reverse complement strand
TAATCCGCGGTGCCGCGCTCCGCGCGGCGCCTTTTTTTTTTTTTTTTATTTGCTTTTTTTTTTCGGGGCCGGTTTTAAAAAACCCCAACCTGGCGGGGGCGCCCCCCCCCCCCCCTCTCTCTTTTGGGTTTTGATTTTTCATGATCCAAGTGGCGACAACTATATAATGAGAATTAATGCTGAAAAGTCAAAATCGGTTTTTGGGTATAAATTGGGATAAAATTCATCGTAAAAATTGCCTTACAGGTCAGACTATGGAAGCGACGATATTCAGTATTGTTTTTGCTCTTCTGAGTGGATCTTATATCTATCGCTCTTTTCGGATAATTGATGAAGGACAAATTGCTCTTGTCGAAAGGCTGGGCAAATATGAGAAAACCCTATCACCTGGCATAAATGTCGTTCTTCCATTTTTTGACCGCATTGCTCTCATCAAAAGTTCCCGTGAACAGGTCTTAGAGCTTAAACCGCAGCCCTGTATGACCTCAGACAACGTTAGTGTCAATGTTAGTGGGGCGATGTATTGGCAAATTAATGATCTTAAGAAAGCGCGTTATAACATCGAAAATGTTGATCAATCGCTACAGGTTTCTCTATCAACCCAAATTCAAACCCAGATTGGTCGATGCGAATTAGACTCGATCATTGGCGGTCAAGTCAGTATTAATGGCGAAATCTTGGAAGGGATTCGCAGTGATACTGATGATTGGGGCATTATTATTCTGCGGGTGAGATTAGGCGAGATTACAATTCCATCTTCGGTTCTTCAGTCGATGGAAAAGCAGAAGGCGGCTGAAATTGAGAAAAAAGCGATGATCTCATTGTCTGAGGGGGAAAAAACCTCAGAGATCAAAAAGGCTGAAGCCACGGCTTCTTCAAATAAAAAAATTGCTGAATCTGAAAGGCAAGTACAGAATGAGCAAACTGAGGCTATGGCGCAGTCGATCGAGCGCATCGCTGATGCGATCGCTAAGCATCCTAATGGTCGGGAGGCTGTACAGTACTTGCTAGCCCAAAAATATCTGGAAATGGGGCAGGCGATCGGCGAGAGTCCTAGCAGCAAAGTCCTATTTATGGACCCCGAATCTATTCCAGGAGCGATTCAATCACTGCTAGCTATGAGTGATCCTAAGATTAGTGCGGCGATCGCTAAGCAACCCTTTGGTGCAAGTGGAAATATGCAACCACCCTTCCTCAAAGTTCCTCAAATTAATGTTTCTGATGTTAAGTCCGCCGAACTACCGAAACAAAAACCAATTGATCCAGAAGCATAGATTGGCAATGCAATGCGCCGCCGCTCTATGCAAATAAAAACCCAAATATGATTAGGCGGGCTTCGCCCGCCTAATCATATTTGGCTACTCCCTTCCCAGTATAAGAATAAATATTAAAACCCAAGAATTAGCGGTGCGACGCGAAGCGCCGCACCGCAAATCTTTCACTGAGAAGGGAGTAGGAAAAGAAGCCTTAAAGCCCAAAAAGCTGTGGCGCACGCGCCACAGCTTTTTGGGCTTTGGGTTTTATTTAATTTGCGATCCTAATGAGAATTGCTGAGAAAACAAGGCTGATCTTTGTTTTGGTTTTTTGATTGCTATACTTCTTACTAAAAATGATATCTGTGCCTCTATGACACAACCTAAGTCAGTCGCCTCTGTAAATACCAATACTGAAATAAACCCTGAAGTCGGACTCACTGAAGCCGAGGTCGCCGATCGCAAAAGATCTGGTGATATTAATGTGGTCGTTGTGCGATCAAGTCGCACCTATCAAGATATTTTCAAGGAGAACGTCTTTACATTATTTAACGTCACCTTTGGGGTTGTCTTAGTGTTATTGATCGCTCTGGGGCAAATTACCGATGCTCTCTTTTCGGGATTTTCAGTATTTATGAATATTTTGGTAGGAGTTGCCCAAGAGATTCAGGCAAAAGTAACTCTTGATAAGTTGGCGCTATTGTCAGTACAAAAAATTACGGTGCGGCGCGATCGCCAATCCCTAGAAATTCCTGTCGGTGAGGTGGTGCGTGGCGATCTAATTGAGCTTAGCCCTGGCGATCGCGCACCTGTCGATGGAGAAGTCGTAATTTCTCAAAACGTGGAAATGGATGAATCATTGCTAACGGGAGAATCTGATCCTGTAGCCAAGCAAATCAAGGATTTAGTTCTATCGGGTTCTTTCTGCTTAGCTGGAAGCTGTGTATTTCGGGCAGATAAGATTGGCAATGAAAGCTATGCAGCTAGGCTATCCCAGTCATCACGTATCTATAAGCGAGTTTTTACACCTTTACAAAAAAAGATTGACACACTCGTTGAAGTGTTCATCCTAGTGTTAATTGTGGCAGCTTTTTTACATATCGCTTCTAGCCTTAATTCGGGGCGGACAATGGTGGATACAATTCGCTATGCTTCTGTAATTATTAACAGCTTTGTTCCTGCTGGTTTAGTTCTATCGATTAGTGTTGCTTTTGCGATTGGCGCGGTGGCGATTAGCAAAAAGAGGACATTGATTCAAAAAATTAATGCTGTTGATTCCATGAATAGTGTGCGAATACTTTGCACTGATAAAACAGGAACATTGACCCAAAACAAGCTATTAGTGCAGTCAATCGTGCCGCTAGGCGATACGGATGAAAATTCTTTGAGGGAACTAATCGCACTTTATACTAACTTAATGGGAACTAAAAATAGTAGTGCTAAAGCGATGGCAGAGTTCACTGACAAACCGCGATCGCCTGCCAAACTGGTTAGTGAAGTTCCTTTTAGTTCTAGCCGCAAATGGGGAGCAATCTCTATAGATATCGGCACAACAATTATGGTTGGCGCACCCGAAATCTTGCTGACTAGCCCTGAAATGCAAGAAAAATCTAAGCAGCACGCAAGACAAGGCTTGCGTGCGATCGCCGTGGTGACTAGCGAAGAAAGTATTGATAGTGAGAGTTTTGCTTTGCCAAGTAATTGTCGCGATCGCGGCTTAGTTCTATTGGAAGATAGCCTGCGCCCTGATGTGATCGACACGATTGCAAAGTTGCAAAACCAGAATATTCGCCTAAAAGTGATTTCAGGAGATAGTGTCGAAACTGTCGCTTCGATCGCTCGACAGGCAGGAATTGCCGTTCCCGATGATCAAATCTTTACTCAAAAAGATCTAGAAGCAATGGAACCGAATGTCTTTGGTCGTGCGGCCGCTTCTGGAGCCGTTTTTGGCAGGATCACTCCAGACATGAAGCGGCGGCTAATTTCGGCAATGGTGAAACGGGGTGGATATGTGGGTATGGTTGGGGATGGAGTAAATGATGTGCCAGCCTTTAAGGAGGCTCAATTAGCGATCGCTATGAATGACGGCGCACAAATTAGCAAAGATGTCGCAGATATTGTCCTACTTGACAATAATCTATCGGCTCTGCCCCAAGCCTTTGCCGCAGGGGATGAGATTAAGCAGAAGATTTTATCCTCAGCTTTAATCTATCTCACTAAAAATATCATGGTGATTCTCACGATTTCCTTCGCGGGATTTGTGCAGCTTCCTTTTCCGATTGAGCCAAGACAAATGACGGTCTTAACAATGGCAATAGTCGCCTTGCCAACTGTCTGGATTGCTTTCGGTTGGTTGAAGCCGAAGCGATTAGAGAACTTCCTGCGAGATGTCTTGGGATATAGCTGTCTAGCGGGTATTTTTGGGGCGATCGCCATGACGATTGGTTATGTCTTTTCCTATTACATCAGTGGTTGGGCTTTGCTCAGAGTTCCGAATGGTTCGGTCATGATTGACTCGCTTACCTTTCAAGATATTGCTAAAGGACAAGCTCAATGTGTGAGTACAATTATCGGTACGATCTTCTGTCTATTTGTATTTTGGACACTCACAAATATTTCTATCTGGAAACCAAAAACATTCTCACAAAATCCAACAGCGGCAATTTTAGGTTTTGTTTCTGTATTCTTAGCAATTTCTTTGATGCTAGGGTTTCCTACCTTCTTTCAGATCGAACTTCCTGATCAACTAGGTTGGGCTTTGATCATATTTTTACCAACCTCTAGTTATTACTTATTACGAATGTTTCAGTCTAGTAAGCTATCTCGCAAATTACCCCAGTACCTTAGTCAACCCTAATGCCACCCAGAACCTCAAAACGTCCGATCGCGATTACTATTCTTTGTGTTGCCATGATTAGCATAAGTATAATTATGATTAGCGATCGCCTGCTCAATTTCTATTTATATAGTTCATATAGTTCACTAGAGAATAGTAATCTAGCCGCTAACACTGTGGTTGATGGCAATCAAATCAACTTACAAGTAGTTTCAGGAATTGCTTTCTTAGGGTTTGGAACTGTGCCAATCCTATTAGCAATAGGTCTTTGGCAGTTAAAATCTTGGGCAAGATTTCTTAGTATTTGTATGTTTAGCGCTGTCATGTTTCCCGCGATCGCAGCCTGTTTGGGATGGGTTTCTCCCCCTTCTGCGGAAAATTTATTGCAAATTCCAACCGTGTTTGATAACGTTTTGAATGTCAGCACTGACCAACTAGTTTCTCGCTTAATGCTCTTAAATCCCTACATTGCTGTGAGCAGTGCGATCGCGCTCATAGTTTTGCTCATCCCCTCAATTAGTAAGACTTTTAGTGTCGTTGCTGATTGATTAAAGCCCAAAAAACTGTAGCGCTCGCGCGGCGAGCGCTACAGCTTTTTGGGCTTTAAGGTTTCTTACTTAAAACTTAGAACAATCTATGGTCATTAGATTTACTTCACTGTCCATATTTGGCAAAGTCTCCAACAAACCTGCGATCGCTTCCGCACTTTGCGGCTTAAACAAGTAATATCCCTGTCCTGCATGGCAATTATTAATCTTGAGAAACTGCAACTGCTGCTCAGTTTCTACACCTTCAGCAATTACATTTAAGCCAAGATTGATTCCCAAAGTAATAATAGCCTTGACAATCTCTCCATCACTATCTTCAGCAATATCACTCAGGCGGGTAATGAAAGAGCGATCAATCTTCACTGTGTGGATCGGAAATCTGTGTAAATAACTGAGAGAAGAGTAGCCCGTCCCAAAGTCATCAATACAGGTTTGAATTTGGAGTTCGTTTAACTCATCTAAAATTTGAGTCGCGATCAAAGTCTTTTCAATGAGGCTTCTTTCAGTGATTTCAATCTTTAAGTTAGCATGAGCTAGATTGGTTCTTTTGAGGATATCTTCAATTTGTGAAGTTAAGTTGGGCTGAGTAAACTGTCGCGCTGAGAGATTAACATTCATCACTAAAGCTTGAGCATTAGGATATTGTTCTTGCCAAGTTTTTAGCTGTGAACAAGCCTCCTGCATCACCCATAGATCGATTGCCATAATCATCCCTATATCTTCAGCGAATGGGACAAAATCCCCAGGATATATCAATCCCTTCTCAGGGTGTTGCCAGCGAACTAACGACTCAAATCCCAATATACGTCTGGACTTTAAGCATACAATCGGTTGATAGTGCAGTATAAATTCATGGCGATCAATGGCGCGGCGCAAATCGTTTTCTAATCGCAACTTATCTAGAGCTTCTCTATGCATTAAGGGATTGAACACTTCATAGCGATCGCGTCCCTGCTCCTTAGCCCGATACATCGCCGTATCCGCATCTCTTAGTAGCTGATCGGGCTGAGTATATTCTGGTGAATTTAAAGCAATTCCGATGCTGGTGCTGACAAATATCTCATTAGAGTCAAGTAGCATTGGGGCTTTGAGGGAGTCTTGAATTCTTTGGGCGACTTCAATCACATCACTAATATCTGTGATCCTCTCTATTAACATTACAAATTCATCTCCCCCCAGTCTTGCCACGGTGTCACCCGTTCGCAGGCAGTAAACGAGCCTTGTTGCCACGAATTTTAATAACTGATCCCCTGTTAGATGTCCTAAACTATCATTGATCATCTTAAAGCGATCTAAATCTAGAAATAGAACTGCAAATTGATCTGCATCTGCATTGGGATCACGGGTGATAGTTGAATGCGCTCTTCTCTGAGATAGTTGTAGCGCGTGGTTAAGGCGATCTAAAAACAAAGCTCGATTGGGCAAACCAGTGAGAGTATCGTGGAAAGCATCGTGGCGCAGTTGCGCCTCCATTTTTTTGCGCTCCATTAACTCATTTTGAGCACTTTGATAGAGTTCAGATTGATGGATGGCGATCGCGCATTGATTAGATATCGCCTTGACCAGAGTTATTTCATTGTCAGTCCATTCACGTTCGCGATCGCATTGATGCAAACTAATTCCACCTAAATAGTTGTTTTGATATATCAAGGGCGAAATGATAGTTGAGAGAATGCTGTGATCTTGAGCCGCTTGACAAATTTCAGGAACCATCTTTTCGTCAATTTGATTGAAGACAATTTGCATACCTTTTTGCAGATTATCTTGATAGTAACGAAAGAAATCGCAGGAAAATCCCTGCAAATCAGCAGCGAATTCACTACGTTGACTAAAATATCTAACCCGAAACCTTTGATCATCTGACTTCTGAAAAATTAAACAACGCGAAACCTGTAATGACTCTTGCAGTAAATCTGCAGTTGTTTGGAGTACGTCATCTAAAATTAGGGTCTCCCGCATCGATTGGACAATGCGATTAATGATTGCTTCACGCCAAGCTTGTTGTTCTATTTGGGCGATCGCCGCTTTTTGTTGGCGACGCAAAGAAAATTCCTGCAACGCTCTCTCCAAGACCGATGGCAAACGAAATAGGCGATCTTTGAGAATGTAATCAGTCATCCCTGACTTAATGCATTCCACAGCTGCCTCTTCCCCCAAGCTACCTGTAATTAAGATAAAGGGAATATCTTGACCCGATTCTCTCAAATAATTAAAAGCTTGCAACCCATTAAAGCTAGGTAATCGATAGTCAGACATAACCGCGTCATAACTATATTTTTGCAAATATTTTTGGCAGTCTGAGGCAGTTGCCACAGCATCATAAGTAGCGGCAATACCTGCTGATTCCAGCTCTAACAGCGTCAGCTCGACATCAGCCGAGACATCCTCAATGATCAAAATATGTAGAGATCTTTGCTCCTGTGATTCCACACCTACTTTAAACTCCGTCATTGAATCTCTCATGGGTTAAACAAGTACAAGGAAATAAATCTCGGTTTCTTTGGCTTACTTTGCGTCAACGTTTTTAGTATTGCAAATCATAACTAAAAAAATTTCTACACTGTTGATTTCAAATTTGTAGATTTGAATTTTGTGGAGTTCAATTTTTAACTGTCTAAACATTTGCACATTTACTATGTGTGGCGATTCATGTGAGGCGATCAATTTCTTAAACTTTGAAACCTTAAATCACATCAATTATGCTTAGCTATGTAATTATATCTAAAAAAATACTTAGATCGATAATATACGATAAATTGCTCGATCTAGAGCGAAGCTATCTAAATCCTTACCTATTCATCCCAGTCCATTGCTTTTACCCAGACTTATCTAAAATTTATAGCTGTCGCCAGTCTTGTGGGGATATAAAAACCATAAGAGGGAGGCGGCGCATCGCGCCGCCTCCCTCTTATGATTTTTGGTTTGTCCTGATGCAGGTGTTTATAGCTACTCCCTTCCCAGCATAGGATTAGACATTAAACCCAAGAAATTATCGTTGCGGCGCACTGCGCCGCAACGTCTAATCTTTCACTGGTAAGGGAGTATATAAAGTTTTTGATCTTATTTAGTCTTAAATTTACCCATTTTGCGTTAGAATAGCAAAGCCTTTAAGGGGGTATGGCGGAATGGTAGACGCTACGGACTTAAAATCCGTTGACTGTAAGGTCGTATGGGTTCAAGTCCCTTTACCCCCATTGTGTTACAGCGCTTTGCGCTCAAATCCGAACCAGTAAAGTTTATGAAAGTGTCGCGAAGCAACCCTTTCATAAACTTTACTGGTTCGTTTGGTTGGAAATTGCTCTAGCGTAACTGCTAACTCAGTTTCGTAAAGCTGTCACTACTTGATATCAGGACAAATCAAACCCAAAAGAGAGAGGCGGCGCAGTGCGCCGCCTCTCTCTTTTGCGATCGCAAATTAAATAAAACCCAAATACTCCTTTCCCAGCATAAGATTAGACATTAAACCCACTAAATTATCGTTGGGGCGCACTGCGCCGCAACGTCTAATCTTTCACTGGGAAGGGAGTATGATTCGGCGGGCGAAGCCCGCCGAATCATATTTGGGGTTTATTTGCATAAGTTATTTCGGTTGCGATCCTTAATCATTCCAAGATTTTGGATCTTCCAAAGGCTCTAGATGTGTAATCACACTCATATTTGGCAAAGTCCTACAAATAGTTGTCTCCACCTCTTCACATAGGTCATGTCCTTGCTGAACAGTCCATGCCCCAGGGACTAACACATGAAACGAAGCAAATCTCTTTGTGCCTGCCATTCGTGTACGAATCGCATGAAATTGAATTTCTTGCGGATTGTAAGACGACAAAATTTCCTTGATCATTTGCTGTTCTTCTAGAGGGATTGATGCATCTAAAAGCGCTGAGCCACTCTCTGTAATTAGTTTTATTCCAGTCCAGACGATATTTACGGCTACAACAATGGCAATGATTGGGTCAAGGATTAGCCAGCCTGTTACAGAGACTAAAATTATTCCCAAAATCACCCCAACAGAAGTCCAGACATCGGTTAGTAGATGATGCGCGTCAGCTTTTAAAGTGATGGAGTGCAGTCGTTTTCCTGCCCTGAGTAAAACTAAGGCGACACCACCGTTAATTAATGAAGCAAAAACCGAAAGTCCTAAGCCGATGCCAAGTTGTTCTAGAGGTTGTGGATCAAATAATCTAGGAATAGCCGCGATCGCAATACCAACTGCCGCCACTAAAATCAAAGCGCCCTCAAATCCACTAGAAAAATACTCTGCCTTGGAGTGACCATATACGTGTTCTTCATCGGGCGGCTTGGCGGCGTAGGTGATTGCCCAAACAGCACAGATCGCGGCAACCAGATTGACTCCAGATTCGAGGGCATCGGATAAAAAACCTACTGAGTTAGTCAATAGATACGCATTTAGTTTCAGAGCGATCGTCAAAATTGCAGCAATGACAGACAGATAACTATAGTTACGGGCGGAGTTGGTGAACATATAGGGATGATCCTAAAACTGACATAGCATTCTATTTTCTAACAGCGAGAACTATTTAACTTTTGATTTCGCAAGTAGGTAGGCAAAAGAAATCTTAAAACCCAAAAAGCTGTAGCGTATGCTGTGCATACGCTACAGCTTTTTAGGTTTTGGACTTTATCATGCCCATCTACTTACCCAAAAAAATTTATTCTCTAAATAATTTTGAACCTTTCTGGTTGTGTTAGTGTCTAAACTCAACGAATTGACATCATGACTGTAAACCCTATGCAAACTGAGAATCAGCTAGACCCGAAAAAAGTCGATCTGCCTGAGGCAGAGGATATTCAGGGAATTGATGATGATTTGTCGCAACCAAAGCGATCGCTTTGGCAACAATGGCGAGGTCGTTTGATTTTGCTATTAGTTTTGTTGTCCGTGGCTGGCGGTGGCTACTATTTTTATACGCAAATGACTGCCCCATCTGGGAATCAAAGTGCTAAAAGGCGCGATCGCCTAGTTTCTCTAAAGCGCACTAATTTACCTATTACGGTTACGGCTAACGGCACAATTCAGCCAGAAAAGTCAATTAATGTTAGCCCCAAAAGCTCAGGGCGGCTTAAAAGTTTATTGGTTAAAGAAGGAGAAAATGTCCGTACAGGGCAGATTCTTGCCTATATGGATGAGTCAAATACTTTAGGTCAAGTTACTCAAGCAGATGGAAATCTGGCGGCGGCTGAGGCAAGCTTGGAACTGTTGCGAGCAGGTAATCGCGCCCAAGATATTGCCCAAGCCCAAGCAAATTTGGTTAATGCCCAAGCAACATTAGAACAATCCGAGATCGTATTTCGCCAAAATCAACAGCTTTTTACAGAAGGGGCGATCGCCTCGCGAGATTTGGATGCGGCAAGAACTACGATGGAAGCAAATCGCGCTAGGGTATCGCAAACAAGGGAAGCTCTATCTTTACAACAAGCGGGGTCACGTCCTGAAGAGATCTTTAGGGCGGAGGCGCAGGTGATTGCGGCGGAAGGCTCTCTGCAAAATGTGCAATCACAACTAGAAGATACAATTATTCGCGCTCCCTTTGATGGTGTGGTGGTGCGGAAATATGCTGACCCAGGAGCCTTTGTGACCCCGACTACTTCAGGAAGTGCGGTGAGTTCGGCAACTGCTTCTTCGATCTTAGCGCTAGCTAGCAATAATCAGGTCGTGGCAAATGTTGCTGAAGCCGATATCTCGCAAATTGCGATCGCTCAGCAGGTAACGCTCCGAGTCGATGCCTATCCCACCAAAAAGTTCAGTGGTAGAGTAGTTTCGATTTCACCGCAAGCGATCATTAATCAGAATGTTACCAGTTTTGAAGTGAAGGCAGAAATTACTTCTGAAGAGAAGCAATTATTGCGATCAGGCATGAATGCGAGTTTAGAATTTAAGGCGGGTGAATTGAAAGATGTTTTAGTTGTACCAACTGTAGCGATCGTGCGACAGCAGGGTGGGACGGGTGTTTATGTGAAAACTGAGCAAAGTGAAACTCCCGTATTTACGACCATTGAAACAGGTGTAACTATTGGCAATCAAACTGAAGTTAAGTCTGGATTGACAGGCAACGAAAAGATTTTTATTTCTTTTCCTGAAGGTACTCGTCCGCGCAGTGAGCCAAGAGGTGTGCCAAGAGGTGTGCCAGGTTTATCGCCTGCACCACAGAGGAGTCGCGGTTAGATCAAACTGCTATAAATCCATGACAACAAACAAAGCCCGTATTAAAGTTGCCAAAGTTCCCTTTGCCGAAATTCTCTCCATGGCAGCAGAATCTTTATGGAATAATCGCTTACGAACCGCCTTAACCATGTTAGGTGTAATCATTGGCATCGCGGCGGTGATTGCGATTACGTCAATTGGGCAGGGTATTCAAAAGTCAACTGAAAACCAATTACAGGCTCTTGGTACAAACTCTATTAACGTACTCACAGGCTCTGCACGCGCAGGGGGAATTAGTCAGGGTGGCGGCTCAGCATCGACCTTGACCTTAGAAGATGCAGAAGCAGTGGCTCAAGCACCTGCGGTAAAATTGGTGTCAGCTTATTTGCAAAGAACAAGACAGGTTTCCTATAGCAATCAAAATACTTCGACGACCGTAATTGGTACAGATGTAAATTATTCGCCGATTAGGAACACTTTCCCAAATGAGGGAAGGTACTTTGATCAAGAAGATATTGATAAGGCGCGATCGCTAGCCGTATTAGGTTCCAAAGTGAAATCCGATCTATTTGGTAGAGCAAATGCTCTTGGTGAGAGGATTCGCATCCAAGGAGAGCAGTATGAAGTAATTGGGATTATGGAGACTAAAGGAGCATCAGGTGGATTTGATCAAGACGATCGCCTATTCATTCCACTCAAAAATATGTCGGCACGACAGGTGGGTAACAATGCTTTGCGGGGAATTGCTGTGAGTGGATTTTGGGTACAAGCTCTAGACGAGTCAGAGCTTGAGGCCGCACAGTTTCAGTTAACAAATCTCTTGAGGTTACGACACAAGATCTATCCACCGCAGCCCGATGATTTTCGGATTGTTAATCAAACTGATATTGTCAGTGCCTTTACAAATATTGTTGGTTTATTAACGCTGATGGTCGGTGCGATCGCGGCGATATCGCTAATAGTCGGTGGTATTGGCATCGCAAATATTATGCTAGTTTCGGTGGTAGAACGTACTCGCGAAATTGGGGTCAGAAAGGCTCTAGGCGCGACGCGATCGGCAATTCTTAATCAATTTTTGACGGAGGCAATCTTGGTGTCAGGCTTGGGCGGCGTGCTTGGCATTGGTCTCGGTGTGGCGATCGCCTTTGGCACAGCGACAATTTTTCAGTTTCCCTTTTTAGTCTCGATCTGGGCGGTGATCGCGGGATTTGGTTTGTCGATGGTTGTGGGTCTAGTCGCGGGAGTTATTCCTGCGAGAAGTGCGGCTAAGTTAGATCCAATTCAAGCCTTGAGAAGTGATTA
>JBBQRB010000100.1:0-12204 GCA_038215315.1 Pseudanabaenales cyanobacterium | reverse complement strand
TCCCCCCCCAAACTCGTCATCTGGTTTTATGACTTATTTGTGCGCGAAGCGGACAAATAAGTCTTGATAGGGTTTTGGTTTAACACAAAACCAGATTTGAGCTTTTCAGCGCCTTCGGCGCTGAAAAGCTCAAATCTGGTTTTGTAGAAGTAGTTACGACATAGAAAAATTTCTTGCTATTGGCGATCTTTATGAAACTCAGGTCATCCTTTGCTAGTATTGGCGACTTCTGTAAGCGTAATCAGCAAAAACTAATTGCAGGTTTGATTACACTCTCAGTCTCATTAGGTATTTTGAGTGCAAGAAGCAATAGTGTTTTTGAGCAGACTGAACTTTGGATTTATGACAGTTTGACGCGATCGCATTTAAATGAGCCACCTGATCGCCGTGTTGTAATCGTCGAAATTTCAGAGTCAGATATCCAAAAACTGCGCTGGCCGTTTAGCGATCGCATTTTTGCCAAGTTAATAAACCAGATTACGATCGCCAAACCTGCGGCGATCGGGGTTGACAAATATTTTGACTTGCCTGTTTTAGAAGGCAGAGACGAATTGGTGGCGGCAATAAAAAACGCAGGTAATGTGATCAATGCCAAATTTATCGCTATAGTTGCTGGACGCAGTGGCGTTAACCCCGCCCCAGACCTAGAAAAGATCAGCCGCTATGGCTATGTAAATCTCCCCATAGACAAGGGAGCGATCGTCAGGCGCGCATCAATAGTCGGAGATACTGGCTCCTTTGCCTTTGAAATTGCCAATTTATATCTGCAAAAACTACATAATAAACAAATTGAATTTAATCCCACTGCTATTCAATTTACGGCGGGCAATCAAGTTATCCCCCGATTGACTGCCAGTTATGGTGCATATCGCCAAGAAGATGACAGTGGCTATCAAATGATGATTCGCTACAGGGGAAAGCCTCGCTTTTTTGAGCATATTCAATCCAGCGATGTCATTGATGGCAAAGTTTCGCCCGAACAATTTCGCGATCGCGTAGTTCTAATCGGAGTGACCGCCGAAAGTCTCAAAGATAGCTATCCTGTACCTGTGACTGTCGATGGTGATGTGATGTATGGAGTAGAAATTCACGCCAATATCATTAGTCAGCTAATTAGTTCTACCCTAAACAATCGTCCATTTATTCAAGTTTGGTCAAATGAATTAGAAAATCTCTGGATTTTAGTCTGGATACTTGTCGGCGGTGGCATAGCTACTTTTATCCCCAATGCTTTTAAAAATATGGGGCTTTTTGTAGTTTTAGTTAGCAGCCTTATAGGGGGCAGCTACCTTGCCTTTGCCCAATCTTTATGGATACCCTTATTTCCAGCCCTGATTGGATTTTTTGCCGCTAATGTGATGGTGACAGCCTATCAACTAGCAATCCAGCAATCAGAGCGCAAAATTTTGATGGGTTTATTTTCCCGCCATGTTTCCAAAGAATTGGTGGATATCATTTGGACTAATCGCGAACAATTTATGCAAGAGGGTCGAATTACAGGGCAAGAAGTTTATGTAACGGTCTTATTTACGGATATGCGGAATTTTAGTACTGCTGCTGAAGCCCAAGCCCCAGGCGAGACTTTAAATTGGCTCAATAACTATTTAGGTACTATCGCCAACGAAGTGCTTGCCCATGGCGGCATGGTCGATAAATATATAGGTGATGCGGTGATGGCAGTGTTTGGTGTGCCGATCCCCCATAGTAATGAGCAGGATCGTACAGCAGATGCTCAATCGGCAGTGACGGCAGCTTTAGCGATCGCCAAAAAGCTAGAAGAAATGAACGAAGTCTGGATATCGCAAGGGCTACCGCCTGTCTCGACGGGCATTGGCATTAACTCTGGCGTGGTGATTGCAGGGAGTTTGGGCAGTGCTGAGCGTCTGGAGTACTCGGTTTTAGGGGATACAGTCAATGTAGCGGCGCGGTTAGAAAGCTTTAACAAAGAAGTCGATGGTGGTCCACATCATATTTTGATCAGTGAAGAGACTAAGCGAAGGCTTGATGACAGTTTTAAAACTGAGTTTGTTTGTAGATATGCCCTCAAGGGTAAAACTAAAGAAACAGAGATCTATCGAGTTATATAGCTGTCGCTACTTGTATTAAGACAAATCAAAACCCAAAAGAGAGAGGCGGCGCTCCTCGCCGCCTCTCTCTTTTGGGTTTTATAAGAATGACGACAAGCAAAGCAAGTTTTAAACCAGAAAAAGAATGGCGGCGCTTCGCGCTGCCATTCTTTTTAATAGTGGTGCAAAGCGCCACCACTAAAGCTAGGTTTTGATTGATTGAATTTTCATATCAGAAATAGGCTTATGATTATGGCTGTGGATAAGATTAGAAAAACTTATCTAAAAAATTATAATCTAAATGAAAACTCATCGATTTAAAGCCTTGTAAAAATAGCTTAAAGCCTTATATGAAAGCATTTTTAGCTATTTTAAATACTTCTAAAACAATCTATAACTACCGCCTATGACTAATGGTAGAGATGGAAAGCTAGTTGACTGCATGGATGCCAAGAAGGATATGATGCGTCTTGATACCTTTATAGGTAACTAAAATAAATACAGATTAGCTGAAACCCTTTACTTGGGCGCAATCTTAAGTCTGTGTTTATCATTTTGGCTGAAATCTTTAAGAGGTTTATTACACAACATGGCTGCTATCTACAAAGTAAGACTAATTAACGAAGCCGATGGTCTTGATAAGACTATCGAAGTACCTGCTGACGAATACATCCTTGATGTTGCTGAAGCTCAAGGTATCGATCTTCCTTACTCCTGCCGTGCTGGTGCTTGCTCTTCTTGCGCTGGTAAGGTTGTTAAGGGTGAAATCGACCAAGGCGATCAATCTTTCTTGGATGACGATCAAATCGAAGCTGGTTACGCGCTTCTTTGCGTAACATATGCTCAGTCTGATTGTGAAATCTTGACTCACCAAGAAGAAGCTCTCTATTAATCTCTTCATTTTTTAAAGATATTCTAAAAACTCCGATCGCTCGTACTCTATGTGCAACGTTCGGAGTTTTTTTATAGTGATGTTTTGATGCTACATTTCTCATTGCAACTTAATTAAGAGGCATTACCAATTTTGTCGGGCAACGAAAAAGATCTAGTCACAGACAAGCAAAATAACCAATCGCCCAAACGATCGCTATTAAATATCGCGGCGATTGTCGCGATCGCGACTTTGTTGAGCAAAATATTTGGACTATTGCGCCAAGTGGCGATCGCGGCGGCTTTTGGGAATGGAACTGCTTATGGTGCTTACAACTTCGCCTATGTGATCCCCGGTTTTTTATTGATTCTACTCGGTGGTATTAATGGACCTTTTCATAGTGCGATCGTCAGTGTGTTAGCCAAACGCGATCGCCGCGAAGTTGCCACTATCATCGATAGCATCACCACGATCGTTACAGGGATTTTACTGTTGGTGAGTATTGCTCTGGTGATTTTTGCGGAACCATTGATGCATCTGGTTGCCCCTGGGCTATTCGTTCCCGAAGCCGATTTACTTGCTAAAGGGATTACCCCCGAAACTATTCAAAATTTAAAGATCACTAAAGATATTGCGATCCAGCAGTTTCAGATCATGGCTCCGATGGCAGTATTGGCGGGGCTAGTGGGGATTGGTTTTGGCGCATTAAATGCGGCTGATGCTTACTGGTTGCCTTCGGTGAGTCCGATCTTTTCTAGCTTGACGGTGCTAATTGGCATCGGCGGATTATTTTGGACTATAGGTAGCAAAATATTGCTACCCGAAAACGCAATGCTTGGTGGGGCTGTACTAGCATGGGCAACCCTTGCTGGTGCAGTTTTACAATGGCTAGTGCAATTACCAGTCCAGATCAAAGCGGGGATGGGTGGGTTTAAGCTGCGGTTTGACTGGCAGCGCCCTGAAGTTAAAGAAGTGATGAAAATCATGATCCCTGCAACTTTTTCATCGGGGATGCTCCAAATTAATGTCTGGACAGATTTATTTTTTGCCTCATTCATTCCTAACGCCGCCGCAGCAGTGTCGGCGATGGGCTATGCCGGATTGCTAGTCCAAACACCGCTAGGGATTTTGTCTAATGTGATTCTAGTGCCGTTGTTTCCTGTCCTGTCAAAGCTCACCGATCCTGAGAATTGGGATGAACTAAAGCAGCGCATCCGTCAAGGATTGATGCTCACAGCGCTGACGATGTTGCCGATCAGTGCCGTGATGGTAGCGCTTGCCCTGCCGATATCACAGGTTGTTTACGAACGCTATGCTTTTGATGCTGAAGCTTCAAGGCTAACGGCTGTGGTGCTGATGGCTTATGCCGTGGGAATGTTTGTCTATCTGGGGCGCGATATACTGGTTCGCGTATTCTATGCCCTTGGCGATGGCGATACTCCTTTTAAAATCAGTATTGTCAATATCTTTTTTAATGGATTATTTGATTATTTGCTAGTGCAGAGATTTGGCGCGGCAGGGATTGTTTTGGCAACGGTGGCTGTAAATGTGATCTCAATGCTGGCGATGGTCTATTTTCTTGATCGCCGCTTAAATGGTTTGCCTCTCAAAAGTTGGAGCATCACCATTTTGGGTTTAGCTACTGCTAGTGCGATCGCAGGTGGTGCGAGTTGGGGCGTTTACTATCTGATCAGTCAGAGCTTTGATAGCTTGGGGGCATTGTTAAAGTTTGGCGCAAAGGTGGGCGGCTTAGCGATCGCTAGTGGTGTGGGCTTTACGATTTTTGGTGCGATCGCTTTACAAATGAAAATCCCTGAGATCAACACGCTCACCAATCAAATCAAGCGCCGCTTAAATCGCTAAATACTCATGGCATCGGAAATGTAGCAAACACCGCCATATTTTTTAGTGATTGGTTGCAATTTCTCGACTAACTCCTCGGTTTTATCAGCTAAGAAAAAAGCAATTACATAATCATTTTCCAGCATACTCATATCCAAGTCGCCCGAATTGGTTCCTCTGACCCCTTTGCCGATCACATTGCGGATCACGGTATAGTTCAAAACTCCTACACTTTCTAAAACCTTGATCAACTTGAGAGACTCAACGGAGTCAGACACAATTTCAATTCTTTTAACTGCTTGCATAGTTTTAACTCAAATAAAAATCTAAACTCGAATTCCTGCTGCTATACCCAAAACAAATTAATCACGTACAAATACAAAGGAATGCCCACAATAATATTGAAAGGGAAAGTCACGGCTAGAGCAGTCGAAACATAGAGGCTAGGATTTGCTTCGGGAACCGTCAAGCGCATCGCCGCAGGAACGGCAATATAAGACGCACTGGCACATAGCACTGCAAATAGTAGTGCGTCTCCCTGCGACATGGAAATTAATCGCGCGATCGCGATGCCCACACCAGAATTCAAAATCGGCATCAAAATCGCAAAACCAATTAAGAAAAAACCAGTTTTTTGCAAATCTTTAATTCTTTTGGCAGCAACTAAGCCCATGTCCATCAAAAAGAAAGTCAACACGCCATAAAACATATCTTGGGTAAAGGGCGATAAAACGTGCCAACCTCTTTCGCCTGTCAAGCAACCAATGATCAGGCTCCCGACTAGCAGAAATACAGAACTATTTAAAAAAGCTTCGCGTAGTACTTCTGACCAAGCAAATTCGCTAGCTTCGCCCTTTTTAGCCTTTTCCTCGGCTGTAAACACGTTAACAAGGATCAAGCCCACAATAATTGCAGGGGACTCCATCAGGGCAAGAGCCGCCACCATATAACCATCAAAGGCAATGTCTAACTGCCCCAAAAACGAACTAGCCGTAATAAAGGTGACGGCACTAATTGATCCATAAGTTGCCGCGATCGCGGCAGCATTATATGAGTCAAGCTTGATCTTGAGAATAAAAAATGAATAAACAGGGACAATACAAGCCATCAAGATGGCCGCTCCCATCGTCAAGATCACCTCTTGACTAATGCCGCTTTTGACCAGTTCGACTCCACCTTTAAAGCCGATCGCCAATAGCAAATACAACGAAAATAATTTGGGGATCGGCGGCGGAATTTCTAAATCTGATTTAACCAACACCGCAATCATGCCTAAGAAGAAAAACAAGATCGGCGGATTGAGTATGTTAGAAATAATTAAGTCTAAATTCATCGGGCTTGCCAGATTTAACTTATAAATACGACATCATCACATAAACGCCGCCGAGGCACAGCAATTGCAGAAAATGAAGACTTATTTCATAATGTTGAGCTAATTTTTAGGAGCCTAACAAATGACTGCGATCGCCCCTACCAAGCAACAAGCTAATCCAGAAGATTCAATATCCCTGCCACTCAACACCGATCAGTGGATTAGTGCAACGTGGGAAAAGTTTTTCCAGATTCTCGAAAATCCCACCCATGCAGAATCGCGATGCTATTACGACAAAAATCAGCTTAGGCAAATGAAGATTGAAACTATCCCCGTTAGCTCTAAACAAGCGCTAGATAACGGAATTATTTATTTTGCGATCGCTGATCTTGAAGAAGCATTAAAACTTAGCCGCGAAAAATCCCAATCGGAAGTTGGCGCATGGATTTTACAAAAATATAGTCATGATTCATAAAAGTCTGTCCGTCAGGACAGACTTTTATGATATTCAAAAGTTTAGTCCAGTATCTTAAAGCAAACGTTATACTATGATTAATTATTGATACGTAAGCTGTTGTCTGAATTAAATTGCCTAGCCATTTTTGCCTAGTTACTTTATCAGCGAATCAACACCGAACTCTATAAACATTCAAAAGTTGGAAAAATGAGCGAACCAACTCCCTACGATAAATTAGGAGTCAATGACGAAGCCTCCTTTGAAGAAGTGCGTGATGCACGCGATCGCCTGTTGCGCGAATATGAAGGGGACGAGTCTCAGCAAGGATTAATAGAGCTAGCTTACGATGCCATCCTCATGGATCGTTTACGCGCGCGTAAAGAAGGGAAGATTGCTGTACCTGATCGTATTCGCTACCCAGAGCGTATTGCCACAGTAGTCCCACCAGCTCTGCAAAACAGTACTCAACGCCGCACTCCTAACTGGTTGTCCCGACTATTAGATACGCCTACTCAAAAGGATATTTATATTTCATTGGGTATTTTTGCTGGGCTAGGCGTGATTAACCTATTTGTACCAGCGTCTACTACTTGGTTATCGATTGGACTGATTGCTAGCGTCTATCTGCTCACCCGCAAAGAAAATCGTTTTGGGCGCTCTTTGCTGATTTCTCTATCGGGGATCAGCATTGGTGTTGCTTTAGCAGCCTTGACTAATCAGTTTCTAGTCTTGTCTAGGGTGGTTAGTGATGGGTTTTTTCCTAGCCCAATTCAAATGGCGATTGTTCTTTTAGTGATGTGGCTGCACACCTGTTTCTTAAAGTAAGAAACTTTTTAATTTCATAATCAAAATAGAAGAAGGTGGACGAGCAAAGCTCGTCCACCTTCTTCTATTTTGATATTAGTTACTCCCCTCCCAGTGAAGAATTAGCGTTGCGGCGCGGATCGCCGCAACGCTAATTCTTGGGTTTTAATGTCTATTCTTTTACTGGGAAGGGAGTAGGACTTACGCACTTGCCCTGCAATAAATTGCGGGCTAAAAGCTTAAACCTGTTGAAACAGGTTGATTTACGTAGGTCCTAATTAGTGAGTAGCAACGCTCAGCCACTCACTTCTTGCTTTTGGTGAATTTAACTATAATATAGGGCATGGAGTTAAACTCCTGCTTTAAAATTAACCAAATCAAAATCGCTATGTCGCCTATAACTTTTGGTGTTGCACAACTTAATCCAGTCATTGGAGATCTAATTGGTAACTGCGATCGCCTATTAACTGCTATTCAAGAGTTTGCCGCAAAAGGAGTCTCGCTAGTCATCACCCCAGAACTATCAGTCTGTGGCTATCCACCCCGCGACTTGTTGATGAGTCAACAATTTGTAAGTGACATAGAGATGGCGATCGCCGATCTTGCTGGCAAGATCCCCTCAGACATAGCAGTTATTATCGGCACAGTTGTCCCTAATCCTGATGCCACTCAAGTGGGAGGTAAACCACTTTTTAATAGTGCAGCGCTACTCCAAGATGGCAAGATCAAGCAAGTTTTTCATAAGCGTCTGCTGCCGACCTATGACGTATTTGATGAAGATCGCTATTTTGCGGTGGGCAACGGCAGCCAAGTTTTTACGCTTAATTTCAAGAATGGCGATGCTTTGCGGATCGGCGTAACTATTTGTGAGGATATTTGGAATGATCAAAAGTTTTGGGATAAGCGCAACTATGCCGATGATCCTGTAGCGGAATTAGCCCAAAACCATGCCTTAGATCTACTAATTAACCTATCAGCTTCTCCGTATGCAGTTGACAAGCAAAAGCTACGTGAAGCCATGTTAAGTCACAGTGCAATTGTGCATAATTTGCCATTAATCTATGCCAATCAAGTCGGGGCTAACGATGATTTGATTTTTGATGGACGTAGTATGGCGTTTAACCGAGATGGCAAAACGATCGCCTGCGGTAAGAGTTTTGAGGAGGATCTATTAATCATTAATTTTGAAGAACCGCCAATTAATCCTGATTATTCTGGTTATGAAAGTGACGAAGCTGAAATTTTTGCGGCGCTGGTGCTAGGTGTACGCGACTATGTGCAGAAATGTCGATTTAAGCAGGTTGTAATTGGTTTGAGTGGTGGAATTGACTCGGCACTGGTCGCCGCGATCGCCGCAGAAGCAATTGGTAGCGAAAATGTACTAGGCATTTTGATGCCCTCTCCCTACAGCTCTGAGCATTCTATTACTGATGCGATCGCCTTGGCTAAAAACTTGGGAATTGCCACGCAAACTATGCCCATCCAACCGATGATGACAGCTTTTGAGTCCAGTCTGGATGCTTTATTTACGGGTCGGGCTAGTGATGTCACCGAAGAAAATCTACAATCGAGAATTCGCGGCACTTTACTGATGGCAATCTCGAATAAGTTTGGGAATTTGCTACTCTCAACTGGAAATAAATCCGAGATTTCAGTTGGTTACTGTACTCTATATGGTGATATGAATGGCGGCTTATCAGCGATCGCAGATGTGCCGAAAACGCGCGTATTTTCTATTTGTGAATGGCTCAATTGCACTAATTCTAAATTGGCGATTAAATCAAAAATTGGGCAAGACCATTCAGAAATTATTCCTGTGAATATTATTACCAAGCCCCCTAGTGCCGAACTAAAGCCAGACCAACTCGATCAAGACTCTCTCCCTCCTTACCATATTCTTGATGATATTCTCGATAAGCTAATCCATCGGCATTTTTCGGTAGGGGAAATAATCGCCGCAGGGCATGATCGGTTGATCGTTGAGCGCGTAATCAAGCTGGTCAAGATTGCCGAGTTTAAGCGCCGCCAAGCCGCACCTGGTTTAAAAATTACAGACCGAGCCTTTGGCTCTGGTTGGAGAATGCCGATCGCCAGCAAAGTTACACCTTAATAGCTTCTAATTCTTCTTTAGTGATCATAAATTTGGCACATGGTTTATCCATTTAGCCTAAGGACTCTAAGTAACTAGGCAAAAGAAACCTTAAAACCCAAAAAGCTATAGCGCATGCTGCGCGTGCGCTACAGCTTTTTGGGTTTTGGGTTTAATTATGCTTGCCTACTTACTCTAAGTGACTAACGATAGCTTAGAATCAATCCTCATCTACTTCTATATTAATTGGTGTTGAACTGACATAGGTAGGTAAATCTATCTCAATCCAAAATTTACTCCCTTTACCCAAGACACTCTGTACATTTAATTCTCCCCCCATGATCGCAATTAACTTTTTACTGATTGATAAGCCCAGTCCTGTCCCTGATTGCATATCTATTGGATCGCCAACTTGTTCAAAGGATTGAAATATTTTAGACAAATCCTCTGATGCAATACCTAAACCACTGTCAATTACCTCAAAGCGAAATTTGCGATCGCTAAGGCTTTGGACAATCACAGAAACTATACCTTTTTTTGTAAACTTGAGAGCATTACCCAAAAGGTTATATATAACTTGGCGGAGCCTTCTAGCATCACCGTAAACAAATTTGGGAACTTCCCCAATCACCTTATAGATGATTTCTACTTCTTGCTTACTTGCTTGAACTTTGAATGCATTCGTTAAATCTGTAAATAACCCATTTAAATAGAATGGCTCATGAGCAATCTCTAATTTACCAGCTTCAATTTTGGAAAGATCGAGAATATCATTAATGAGTGATAGTAAGTGCTTCCCGTTACGTTGGATGATATCTAAGCCATTTTGGCGCTGAATCGGATCGTCATTTATTTTGAGAACCTGAGCATAACCGAGAATCCCATTGAGAGGGGTTCTTAATTCATGGCTCATGTTGGTGAGAAACTGACTTTTAGCTGCATTTGCACTTTCTGCCGCTTCTTTAGCAATTTCAAGTTCAGCAGTACGATCTTGGACAAGGCTCTCTAAATTCTTGTTAAATTGTTGGAGCTGTGTATTTAATACTTTTAGCTTTTGGCGACTTTCAGCAAGACTTACCATCGTACTGAAGGCTCTCAAACTGGAAACTAGCATCGTAAATAGCTTTTGTTCCGTGAGTTCAGTCTTTGATTTGTAATCATTGATATCGTAGTTCACAATCACCGAAGATTCTGGAAATTCCGATGGTTGACCTGTACGGAGAATAATTCGCACTAATTGATTTTGTAAGACTTCGCGAATATATTTGACGGCTTGTAAACCCGCGTCATTGCTCTCCATGATCACATCTTGAAGGATAACCGCGATGTCAGGCTGCTGCTCAAGTATTTTTATGCCTTCAGTAGCAGAGAAAGCGGAAATTAGCTCCAGTTCTTTGTCTGCAAACTTAAATCCATCTAAAGCTAACTGGGTAACGGAGTGAACAGAACGATCATCGTCACAAATTAAAATTTTCCATGATGATCTGCTTTTTAATGGTGTAATTTCGGGAACGTATGAAGATTCATTACTGTGATCTTCTGTAACTAAGCAATTGTCTTGCGACTTATCTACAAAAGAAAAATCTCCATCTTCTTCTAAGAAAATCAGCTCATCGGGATCAGTAGACATTTTGCTTTTTATGGCTAATTGAGGGTTTGAGTGATGCAGATAATTTTTTGAAAGTGCCGCGAAGCGGCACTTTCAAAAAATTATCTGGGTTGTATGGCTAATTCGGATTAGTTTTTGAGGGAGATATTTGCCAGAGGTTCGAGGCGAGAGGACTTGAGCAAACTTAGCCAGCTAGTCTTTAGCTCAGCACTGTTGGGCTGAGACAGACGTAAATTTGCGAGTTCGGCGATCGCTTCATACCAAATTCCCATCTTGGAGTATAGATAGACTTTATCGATCGCTGAAGCTTTTTCCAATTTATTAAGTAAACTTGATTCTGGCTTAATGCGACGAATGAGACCCTCTGCAAAAAGGTCTTCAGGATCGCCAGTTTCGCATACTACAGAGATCAACCATTTGTAATCTTTGCCAACTTCTAGGGGTGTTTTTTCAAATTGAACATTGACAATAATGGGCGTAGTCGTGAGTTCTAGCCTTTTGCTGGCGATCCCTTTTCCTTGGGAGTTCTCAAGCGTAAATTCTACTGCGATCGCAGTTGTTTTAGGAATATATGCAAAAAATTGTGGATTGGATGAAATAGTAAGCCCAAACTTGTTAGGGGGAAGTAATGGAGTAAGTTTTTGTTCTATAGACGGTTGAGCTTTGGTATTTCTAGGTTGAAGGTCGCGGTCTTTTAAACATTGTCCATCGCCGCTCCGTCTCCCGCCGCCAATTGTTGTTGTGGGAGTCGGGTTGCTTGCAGGCGGCTCAAAGATTTGAGCGCTAGCACCTGCTACAGAAAATGCGGTGATTTTCCAGATTGCGGCGATCGCAAAAAGAGCAAAGTGGTGATGAAGGAATTTGTGATGCATAGCACTATACCTAGAAACTGTGACTAATGAAAGCAAGTTTTCTTAATGTTGCTCATTCTACTCGGTTTTCTATGGTCACAGCAATTGTAGAGCCTATTGAGGCTTTAAAGGGTACAGAGAAATTTTTGAAAGTGCCGCTTCGCGGCACTTTCAAAAATTTCTCTGGGTTCTACGAAGGCGCAAAGTGCTTAAAGCCAATTTCCGACTAGCACGAAGGGAGCCCAGTAAAAAGGGTGAGTAAATTTGGGGTTTTTCAAAAGACTGATCTGTGATTTTCGTAAG
>JBBQRB010000099.1:0-12205 GCA_038215315.1 Pseudanabaenales cyanobacterium | reverse complement strand
AAAAAAAATTGAATTTGTTATTCATAATTGATGTTTGGTTGTTTTTATATCTGTCCCATGTTTTGTTGCCCAATGAGCAGTGGGGGGGCGCTTCGCGCCGCCTCTCTGCTCTTGGGTTTTGATTTGTCCTGATAGCAAGTGGCGACAGCTATAGAAAGTGGTAAAGTGATTTCATCGCGACTACCGAACCAACAAACCATAATGAATTTTTGAAAGAGTGGCGAAGCAGTATTTTCAAAAAACTTATTGTGATTTGGGCTTAAATATAAAACAGGGATGAATGTCTAAATGAGTGTAAATCTGAACTGTAAATTAAGCGATCGCTTTCTTGATAGCAAGCAATCTAGCAGCCAGCGCCAGTTAGCGATCGCCTTATCAGCAAACGCTTCTTTAGATGGCAACAATACGCTTTTAAATCTCTGTCTTGTCCTTGATCATAGCGGCTCCATGGTCGGTCAACCCCTTGACAATGTAAAACGGGCGGCGAGGGACTTAGTTGATCAGATGACTCAACAGGATCGCCTTACCGTAATTGGATTTAACCATAAGGCAAGTGTCGTTGTCGAAAATCAGCCTGTTGATCGAACCGAATCAATCAAAGAAAAAATTCAATCTCTCAAAGCATCGGGTGGCACTTGTATTGATGACGGGATTAAGCTGGGTTTACAAGAAACCAGTAAGGGCAAAGATGGCACGGTGAGCCAAGTCTTTGTATTGACTGATGGTGAAAATGAGCATGGGAATAACGATCGCTGCTTTCAATTCTCACGACTCGCCACTGAGTACAATATGACCTTGCATAGCCTCGGATTTGGGGATAGCTGGAATCAGGATGTGCTAGAACGTATTGCTGATGCGGGGGGTGGCTCAATGGCTTACATTGCTTCCCCTGAGATGGCTAGCGCAGAATTTCAAAAATTACTTAAGCGCGTCCAGTCAGTTAATCTCACTAATGCACATTTAATATTGCAGCTATCTCCCTATGTTCGCTTAGCCGAGCTAAAGCCGATCGCCCAAGTTTCTCCAGACACAATAGAGCTGAACTATCAAACTGAAGGCAATGCAATTATTGTAAGAATCGGTGACTTAATGACCGATGTAGATCGAGTCATCTTGTTTAACCTGTACATTAATCCATCCACATTCATATCTGCATATCCCGACAAATCTGATATCCCAATCCTGTCTGTTCAAGTGCGTTACGATATTCCATCCCTTGCTCAAGTTAACTTGTTATCCGAGCCTGAAGATGTTAGTTTGCAGTTAATCCAAGATTTTGTGCCACAGGTTAACGCAGATGTCCAAAACCACTTGCTGGCGCTAGCAAAGTATCGCCAGACGCAGCTTGCTGAACAAAAACTACAACAGGGCGATCGCGCAGGAGCGGTGACAATGTTGCAATCCGCGTCTAAGACGGCTTTGCAGATGGGTGATTACAATGCTTCAACAATCTTGCAGGACAATGCTACTCGTTTACAGACAGGCACTACTTTAAGTGAAGCTGAGCGTAAGAAAACAAGAATTGCCTCAAAAACTATATTACAGTCTCCCAAGGAATCATAATACCAAGACTAAAAATTACTATACTGTTTGGGTAGTCTAAAAGAAGTAATGAAGAATGTTGTTATGATTACTTGCCCTAGTTGCGCTCATGCTAATCCTGATGGAGCCGTAAACTGCGAAGCCTGTTTTACAGCATTGCCGATAGTTAGTACTATTCAATGTCCTAGTTGCCAAGCAGATGTGCGCTCAGATGCTAAATTTTGCGGTCATTGTGGGTTTAATTTGAGCAATATCTTAGGCGACGATCTCGGCAAGACAGAGGATGAAAGATTAGGGATATTAAGCGAAGCGGTAAGCAATAATTTACCTTCTGAAGTTATTGCTTCTCAAACTGAGTCTGTTGCTGTTCCTTCTATTCATACAACTTCTAGTGCCATGTCAAACACCTTACCTAACGAGATATCTAGCGATGATTCGGGCATAGTTATCAATCCCATTTCTGAATTCCCTACCATTCCCAAATTTACTGACATTGAAAAAATACTCGCAGCAGAGGGTAATGAACCGTCTTTAAATACTCCAATCAACAATATATTTGAGCCTGAACTGGATAATGAAGCTAGTAATGAAAAGGCTGCACCGATGAATGCATCAATAAATTCATCAACAATTGCTAGAACTCAACTACAGCAGTTCGCAGCTTCGCTACTGCATATCCAAACCAACCTAAACATCGAGATTCCCGCCCACTTAGCAGTTGTGCATATCGGCAAGCCCAATACGGTGATTCCACCTGATATTGATGTATCTGGCTTTCCTGACTCTGACATTGTGTCGCGTATCCATGCTGATATCCGTACCGAAGGCGGCTCCTTCTATTTTGAAGATACGGGAAGTTCCAATGGAACTTATATTAATAACCTACCTTTGTCTGCGGGAAATCGCCATAAGCTAAGGGCAGGCGATCGCATTTCATTAGGTAAAGGAGACAAGGTAAGTTTTGTTTTTCAATTAAACACTTAGAGATGATGTTTTGAACAAGTAAAAGCCTCGCAGAACGAGGCTTTTAAGTAGATAGGCGTAATAAAAACCAGAACCCAAAAAGCTGTGGCGAACGCGCAGCGTGCGCCACAGCTTTTTGGGTTTTATTTCGATAAGCTTATTAGTTTATTTGCAAGGTCATATAAATCTTTCCTGTGGCAGCAATAGGCGATCGCCATTGCGTAATTAGTTTTTGCAATGTCTGGACTGCACTTGCATCGGCTAAGCTTGAACTTTCAGACTTAAGTTCTATTTTTACAACTTCTTGCCCAGACAAGTCTATTTCAAAACTTATTGTGCCTTTGGCTGATGATGTAATTTTTTGATACTGAACATATTGGGCTAAATCTGTGTAAACCTGAATCGGTAGGGTTGACTTAACATTCAAGATTTTTATACTTGCAAGCTTAGCTCTATTTACGGGAGCAGGAGAAATCGCAGCAGGTTTAGAAGAGCGCATTGCTGGAGATTCAATGGCTAGCTTTGAAGCGGTTGATTGTTCAGTAGGTACAGATTCTGATCTTCCTATGGATGGGCTTCCTGTTTCTGGGCTGGGCGCTTCGAGGGTAGCTGCCGCAGGTGGCTTGGCAAAATTAGAATTATCACTAGTTCTTTGACGAACAATATTGGGTTCACTTGCTGGTTGCGATATCTGGGGAGCGATCGCAGTTATGTCATTTTGGTCTTGATCTCTCACTCTCGGCTTAGATTCGGGTGCGATCGCTTCACTGTCTTGGCTAGGGATCTCACGTACATTTCGATCACCCGATGGAGGCGCAGTCTTGGGACTGGCAGGTACAACTGGTTGTGAGCTGGTTGATGGAATGCTCTCTGTCTTTTGGGGAGATGGCGATAAGGCGGTAATCTCTGGTGATAAGACTGAGGTTGGTTGAGCGATTTGGTAACTGGCTTGATCACGTGAAATGAGACGGATTGCACCAAAACTAACTCCGATGATCGCTAGCATACTGGCGGCAATTTTTAGCCAACTGGGGCTGATGCGTCGGACTTCTAGGACTATAGTGGGCAAGATCACAAACTCGCTAGCGCAAAGCTCTAACCCTTCGTACAAATCAAATAACTGGACGGTAGACAGTTGCAACGTGGAGAGATTTAATTTAGAAGACTTAGGAATGCTGATTTTGTGGGTGAGTGAGTCAAATTTATCTTGCGCTAGCCAGCGATCGCAGTAGGTGGTGACTGCTTCGATTAAGCAACTAATTTGTTGTTGATTTCCCTTAATAAGCTTACCTCTATTTCCTAAACTGTCCCCCAACCTCAGCTTAAACTTCAAGTTTTGCGCGACAATTTGCGACTGCCATTCCGACAATGGCGATCGCTCTGTCCAAATCTCTAATCGGCAAGTGGGCAAATCGTAGCGGCGATTGAGAATATTTGAGGGTGAAGATGGGGAAATCATATTTTTCTCATTTTGCTAGAGAATTTTCTCAAGGCTCACGTTTGGCTACGTTCAAACAAGGCGACCCAAAGACGGCGCGATCCCATCTGTGAACTATAAAACAACAAGTCTATTAATAATTTTAACGCTAATCGCTGAATTGCGTCAGGCTTAGCCTGATCCTCCTCGGTCATACGTTCTTGATAAAGACTATTAAACCGATCTAGATAATCGCCAATGATCGCATCTCGATGCGGTGGTAGCTTCAGAGATGTGCTTTTTTCTAGCTGAGCTACTGCGTTGCGAATCGCAAATTGCTGTTGCGTGGCTAAGCTACAACTGATTAAAGTCATCGCTCTAGCCTCATCAACATCAAGCTTTTTCCGCCCTTTACCTTTGCGTAATGGGCTAGCTTGGCGCAATCTCCATAGGGTAATGCGATCGCTTAAAATCTCGGTCAACCCCAATTTTTCGGCAACGGAGAGCATTTCATCGGAGCCTAAACCTGTGAGAGCCTCTAAAGCGATCAGAATCAAATCTAAATGAGCTTTAATTGCCTGTAGTTGAGGCAATGTCGGCTCATTAATGCTATCAAAAGAACTGGCGGAGGTCATTGTCATTAGTCAGCGCTGGTTTTGATTTGAGGCAGTGGCGGTAAAGGTAAAGGACGATGTTTTGTAGGCGATTTCTCCAAGGATTTGCCAATTGTTTTACTGATGGCACTGATATCAGTTACTTTATCCCCAATTGCAACCTCTCCACTAGATGCGCTTCTGGCTCGACCTTGAGTTGCCCAAGCTTGCATAAAACTAATCTGCTCTCTAGCAGTGCTTGCCAATGGATAAGTTTCCCTAATTGCTCCTAAGATGTCATCGGTGAGTACATCTCTTTGCTCATGGAAGGCGCGATACATTCCTTCTACGATCGCTTGTTCTATTTCTGCCCCACTAAATTCTTTGGAAATTTCTGCCATTTGCGCGACATCAAAACTATGTAATTCCACTGGACGGAAACGTTTTAAATGGAGTAAAAATATTTCTTTACGTTCTGCATAGGTGGGTAAATTAATGAAGAACAACTCATCAAAACGTCCTTTGCGTAATAGTTCAGGAGGTAATGCATGGATATTATTCGCAGTTGCTACGATAAATACGGGGCTAGATTTCTCTTGCATCCAAGTGAGTAAAGTTCCTAGAACTCGCTGACTAGTGCCTGAGTCGCCCATGCTATTGGCGATGCCGCCAAAAGCTTTATCGATTTCATCAATCCAGAGAATACAAGGCGCAAGGGCTTCGGCAAGCTGGATCGTCTGTCTAGTCCGACTCTCCGACTGTCCGACTAAGCTGCCAAATAATCGCCCCACATCCAATCTCAACAGTGGCAACCGCCACAGATTAGCGATCGCCTTAGCACAAAGACTTTTTCCCGTTCCTTGAATGCCCAACAGCAATACACCACGCGGATTTGGTAATCCAAAGGCTCTTGCCTCGTCCGAAAAAGCTTGCTGGCGCTGCATCAGCCACAACTTAAAATTATCTAAGCCGCCAATGCTATCTAGGGTTTCATTGGGAGTAAAAAACTCTAAAAACTCAGTCTGACGAATCCGCTTCTGCTTCTCAACTAGGACTCGATCAATATCAGATTCATTCAGAAAATGCTTCTGCACTATCGATTTAGATAAAGTATGACAAATGCGATCGCGAGTCATCCCCATACAAGCTTTGATTAGCTGCTCAAGGCTATTTCCCTCAAGCCTTAACTGCTCCGACGGAATCATCTGCTCAATAATATTGCGAATCTCAGTAGTCTCAGGCAAAGGGAAGTAGAGAACGGCAACTTGTTCTTCCAATTCTGACGGCATCTCCAGCAATGGACTCAATAAAATCAAGGTCTTACGAGAATTGCGTAAACTACGATAGAGATTGCGAAGTTGGCGCACCAAAATCTCATCTAATCTTTGAGCTGCCAATCGACGATGTAAGTCCCGAAATACATAAATATTCGCCATCTGGCGATCGCTATTCTCCACAATTTGCAGAGCTTGCATTAGGTTGTTTTTACCTTCTTGATTATGCTCAAAGCCACGCACTAGGTCGTAATAAAGAGTTTGTCTCGGTGGCGCACATTCCTGAGCAACTTGCGCGATCGCCTTTTCAGCGCGTTCTTCTTCCCATGTCACGATATAAATAATCGGGCATTTAGCACGAATTAGGAGACTAAGTTCTTCTTGGAAGTTAAGAGATTTCATTTGAGAATATCGAGAATTATGATTAGAAATTAATTTCCTTTAGAAAAAATCATCATTTGCTGATTGTCTTTGGGGCGTTGCTAGAGATTTTAAATGCGCGAGAAATTGTAATAGTTCACCATTAGTTAGTTGCTGTCGCGATTTTTTATCAAACGTCCTTACCAAATAATCACGTCCCTGAACCTTTGTCCATCCCAAACGAGCCATCTCCACATCTATGCTAGAGATCGCATTGGACAAGTCCATCGGCTCATCGGTAATCTGAGGCATGATCGGTTTATTGGCTAGGTCTGGTGTAGCGAGACTAGTTAACTCTCTATCATTAGCTTTAAAATCATTAACCTGTTCGGGAATATATTCGTCAGTGTAACTATTGGCATATTGATCGCGAGTATACTCTAAGGCTGGTTCTGACTGGATCGTGTGCGTTGTGTGGGTCATAGCGCTATGTTCTGAGCTAAGACTTGCTGAACCAATAGAATTAAAATTTGACGATGGCAATGAGTTGACATTCGCTGACTCTCGCGAAACCTGAGTCAACATAGGCGAGCGCCCGCCATAGTTGCTGTCAAAAGTGTTATCAAAAGCAATTCCCGCGATCGCTAAAGCTCTTTTTATAGCGCGATCTTCAGCAATTTCTAGATCACTATCAATAGCTGTTGCTGTGCCCATGATGGCATCTCCTTGGGAGATGATTGCCCTAAATGCATGGAGTCCATCAATTTTAGGTAACATCTCGGTCTGGATGCGTCCCTGTGGATATTGAGAGCGAAACTGGGCAAACATAGTCAAGTACGTGAATAAATACAAAATCAATTTCTCGTTTCCATAATTTTCAGGTTCCAACTAAATGTTGATTCTGAAAATTATATTTATTGGATATACCGCGTCTAGAAGGTTCACGGCGAAGCCATGCAACTCTAATTATTCAGTATTAATGGTGGCGTGTAGCCCAAAATTTTACTCTCATCTACCTCATCAATTTGCTCAGGATCGAGATATTCCTCGGCATAGCGCATATAAATTTTCTGGCTAACAAATAAGTCAAATAGATCGGGATCGATATGATTGTCTAAACGCATTTTACCGAGAATTTGTAAACACTCAGTGAGATTTTTACCCTTCTTGTAGGGACGATCCTTAGCACTTAGCGCCTCAAAAATATCAGCAATACCCATCATTCTCGCAGGCATTGACATCTGATCGCGAGTTAGCCCTTTAGGATATCCTTTACCATCCATCCGCTCATGGTGTCCTCCCGCATATTCGGGGACACGGCGCAGATTGCGCGGATATGGCAACTGCTCCAACATCTCTATAGTTACAGATATATGGTCATTGATGATCTTACGTTCTTCCGCAGTCAGAGTGCCTCTAGAGACATTCAAGTTATACACTTCATTCTCAGTTAAGAAGTTTGTTTCTACACCCTGCGGATCGAGCCATCGATATCTAGCGATTTGTTGAAGCCTCTCTTTGTATTCATCCCGCATAAATTCGCCACCAATATTACAAACGTGCAGAAAAGCTTGGTCGCTGGAATATTGGGCTAATTTCTGTTGCAATAAATCCTCTAATTCAGGAATAACTCCAAGATTTCCTGACTCGATCGCGGCAATTTTCTGGTTTAAAAAACTAATTTCAGCATCGCGTTTTAATACTTCAAACCGAGTATTAACTAGATGAATTCGATCAAAAATAGTTTCTAACTTGGTGGCTTTGTCAATTACGTGAACAGGGGTAGTCACTTTCCCGCAGTCATGGAGTAATCCCGCTATTTTTACTTCGTATAGTTCTTCATCAGTTAATACAAAATCCTTAAAAATGCCATAGTCAGCATTACAAGCCGCCTCAGCAATCATCATCGTCAGAGTCGGGACTCGGCGGCAGTGGGCTCCGTTGTAGGGAGATTTTTTGTCGATCGCCTCTGAGATCAGGTTGATAAATGATTCAAACAATTCTCGAAACTGCTCAATTAGTTTGTTATTGGTCAGAGCCATCGCCGCCTGTGATGCGAGGGATTCCGCAATACGTTGAGAAATTGGCGAAAATTCAATAATCTCTTGAGTTACGGGATCTTTAGCGTTGATTAATTGCAACACACCAATTAACTCATTTTCATGATTTAGCATTGGCAATGTCAAAAATGACTGCGATCGATAACCCGTTTTTATGTCAAACGCGCGCGTCCCCGCAAAGTCAAACCCTTCAGCAATGTAAGCGTCGGGAATGTTAATCGTTTGTTTATACAGGGCGGCATAGGCAGCCACCATCGTTTTGTTAGGCTTGCCCTCATCACCGTATAGTGGCAAAGGATCGAAGGGGATCGGCTCTCCCAATTGCGCTCCCATCATGATGCCTAGAGAGTCATTCATGATAATTTCAAACAAAAGATATCGTTTATCTTCTGTGGCTAGATAAAGGGTTCCTGCATCAGCATTTAGCATTGATTTTGCCGCCTGCAAAATCATTTCTAGCAATTTAGGCGTATTCTTTTCGACTGAAAGGGCGATCCCAACCTCATTCAGCTTATCGATGAGATCAAATGATTCTGTTTTGATTTCGCCCGTTTCCATAGTTCACATCCCTACTTGTCAACAATATCTTTGATCTAAAATGCTATAGCGAGGCTCGTTTTTTAAGTATTCTTGGATTGACGAAGTAGGCGAGCATAATTAAAACCAAAATCTAAAAAGTTGCGGCGTGCGCTACAGCTTTTTGGGTTTTAAGGTTTCTTTTGCATACCTACTTAGGTTCAATAAATAGTTCGGGTAAAGGCGGTAAACCGATTTTTTCCCAGAATTGTTGAAACTTCTTAGGATAGATCGAACGCCATCCTACTAATAGAATCGTAACTAAAAATATTGTAGTTATCCCATATTTCACAAGACTTATCGCAATTTGTCCAAAATTTGACTTTTTGGAGTGAGATTTTTGAGTAATGTCTTGATTTTCTGGATTAGAAATTGACGTTTGGTTAATTGGCGGCGGAGTAAATCGAGTTGTTTCTCTAATGCCTTGATGAGCTTTTTGAACTAGTGGAGGCTCTTGACTGGTTCTTGACCATTGACGAGCCGCTGCTGAAGGGATCGCGCATAGATTGGCATAGCTTTCACCGTCTAACTGGACAATGCGATCGCGTAATAACACTTCATCCGAAACTAAAACTACACATTTGTGAGGATAAGCATTAGCAACCCCGATCGCACATCTAGCAATATTCAGGCTCATTCTTGCTCTTGCACTTAAGTTTTGGCTACTTCTTTGCATTAGTTTTGGGTGGTCGGCACTGAGAGGAGTACTTTGCCAATTTAACTGCGATCGCAATTTTTGGAATTGTCTGGCAGTTGCTTCGTTGCCATCGGACTTGCCACTGGCAATATTTTCAATTTCTAGGGCAACAATTTCTGGTAGCAGGCACTCGCCTAATTGGGCGATCGCTCGCCATGTATTATGGTCTGTCTGCACAACTGCACTTGTTTCTAGCAAAAGTATGTAGGAGGAAGTAGTCATGGGAACCCAAAAATTTAGAGAGCTAGAAAGCTCTACATTAAATACAAATAAAAATTAACTTTTTAAAGCTAGTGTTGCGATTTTGTGTGGCTGTCGAAAAACCAGAGACTAAGTTGCGGCGCTTCGCGCCGCAACTCAGTCTCCTAATACACTTGGCGACAGCTATAAAATTATTTGGAAAGGCGATAACCTTGCCAATTCCCAAAATTATTATTGCTGTCACCAGTACCATAGCTGCCATAGAACTCCGTACAGCCTTCACCAAATATAAGAATTCCCCTGCCTTGTTGAGAGTCTAGTTGCGGTTGGGTTTCCTGCCAATCAAAAGAAATCACATTATTAGACTGTTTTCCTGTTAATTTGCCTTGGACTTTACCGCGCTCAAAATTGCTGTACTCATACTGCCCCACTACATCATCATTTCCTTTTTCTTGCAAAGTGACTTTACCAAAAGGTGTTTCCCAATCTCCATCGATCTTAGATTTACAAACTAACGTACTAGTTCGGGTTGCCTCAGGAGCCGTCAAATATTGCAACCCCCAAGTTGCTACCGCCGAGATTCCGCCTATACCAAGAAAAAACAGCAGCCAGTTACTATAATTTTCCCAAGACAAATTTTTGATCGATTCAGGGATATGTTTGCTAAATCTTTGCAAAAAATCAACGATGGGATGATTTATAGGAAGGCTCAAATCTTCTACCTTCTTGTCGGCAATATTTGCTGTTTCTTCAGATTCCTCAGTTGATTGTTCTAAATCTTCAGGAGGCAATGGCTGGGATCGCTTGCTTTTACTGAACCAAAGTTTTTGCATGGTTAGGCAAATAATTGCTACTGAATATCTAGTATTACATCTTTGCATGATGTCTAAACCCGCACCCATCGATTTATTCAGCGATTATGCTTATTTATTGCCAAGGGGCTTGCACAAATCCGAATAAGCGAGTGGCGGCGCAGAGTGCCGCTACTCGCTTATTCGGGTTTGGTGACGAATTCGCCTTAACATATACTTTTGTAAACTTTAGGTAGCAGTATGTCTCGTCCTTCAGAAGAAGATGTTCAAAAAATCTTTGATCGGATTGCTCCCGTTTACGATCGCTTTAATGACTTGCTAAGTTTGGGACAACATCGCATCTGGAAAAAAATGGCTCTGCTCTGGTGTGAGCCAAAACAGGGGGAAACTTGGCTAGATCTCTGCTGTGGCTCTGGAGACATGGCTAGGCTTTTAGCAAGGCAAGTTGCGCCTACAGGCAAAGTGATTGGCGTAGATTTTTCTAAGGAGCTATTGGCGATCGCGGCGGATAGAACCAAAAGCTATCCTCTCAATATGCAAAAGGCGATTACATGGCAACAAGCAAATGTGCTGGAGTTACCCTTTGATGATCAAAGCTGCAATGGCGCAACAATGTCCTATGGGTTACGCAATGTTGTAGACATTCCCAAATGTCTAGCGGAGTTATATCGTGTTCTCAAAACTGGCGCAAAAGTTTCGATTCTGGACTTTCATCGCCCCAGCGATCGCCTGATTCAATCCTTCCAAAACTTCTATCTAGATCGCGTAGTTGTACCATTAGCAGATTATTTTAATATGACCGAAGAATATGCTTATATTTCGCCCAGTTTAGCAAGATTTCCGATCGGCTCTGAGCAAGTACAGTTGGCGAAAAGTGCAGGGTTTAGTCAAGCCAAACATTATGCGATCGCCAGTGGCATGATGGGCGTATTGGTATTACAAAAGTAGTCACTCAATAAAAGAGTAATGGCGCAAAGCGCTGTTACTCTCAAGATTTATTCGCTGGATTGGTGTGAAATAGTTGTGATGTGCCACATTCTTCGCATTCACTGAAGAATTGCAAACCACTTTTTCTGATTTTGGCGCGATCGCAACAGGACGCACAAATATTTTTAATCGCCGTATTTTTACCGCAATCATTACATTTGAAGAAATAACTGTGAACATACGCGATCGCAGTTTCACTTACTGCATAAATCGATACAGATAACCTTTGACAGTCGGGTGCATGGGCGTTGTTATGTAGCCTCAGCGATTTGCAAACCACACAACATATGACTGAACATGTCCATGATTGGATGACTTTGTATCCTTTGCCTCCAGATCACACAGGGGAAAAACATGTACATCGCGCTTGTGTCTGATTTCAACAAGGATGCCATACAGATCATCTATGTCAGTAATCCGTTGCACTATTACTTGATCGCCATCTCTGAGCTGACTTCTCTCTTGAAATTCAGTAACTTCTGACTCAAATGGAAAACACAAAACCTTGCGTAGATGAGCATCCCACGCCTCCAGAATAGCCAATTCATCGTCTGGATCAACGTGAGCCAGTATTTGTTGAATGCGTCTACCTTCTTCGCCCAAATGATCCCAAGCGTGCTGCGCCTGAATTTGGCTCATTGTCTGGGCTACGTCTTCTTCAGTATCCCTAGAAGTAGCTAACTCAACCTCTGTTGTCTGAAGGTACATTTGGCTCCATGCCAA
>JBBQRB010000098.1:0-12210 GCA_038215315.1 Pseudanabaenales cyanobacterium | reverse complement strand
TGGCGGCGCCCGCGCCGCGCCCCCAACCAGTGCTTGGGCTTTATTCACGTACGCACACAAAACAAAGAAACGTGTTGCGGCGCTACGCGCCGCAACTCGTTTCTTGGTTTTTGACTCGTTTTAGTACACTTGGCGACAGCGATAAGAAAGCTCAAGTCGCTGTATTATTATCATTTGTTATTTATGCTTAACACTTTGTAATAAATTTGTAATAGCATAAGTAAATCTACACAAATTAAAAAATATATGCTGGAACCTTCGCTCGCCGTGATTAGCCAAGACTCTTTGCTCGCAGAAACAACACAAAAAACAGAATTGGGGGTTCCAGACCATTCAAAGATTGCTAAAAATGATGACTATATAGCAGACTGCTTGAGCGATGAAGATTTTGCGCCAACTGATAGTTTTGTGCATCGACATATTGGCGCGAGTTCTACCGAGATACAGGAAATGCTGAAAGCGATCAATTGTGACTCCATGGAGGCGATGATCGAAAAGACTATCCCTGCGGCGATCAGGATTAAGCAACCTTTGCAACTGGGAGGAGCTCGTGGCGAGTATGAGCTATTGCAAGAACTAAAGGCGATCGCTTCTAAAAACCAAGTTTGGCGATCGTATATTGGCATGGGCTACTCCAACTGCATCACGCCGCCGATTATTCAACGCAATATCCTCGAAAATCCTGGCTGGTATACCCAGTACACACCTTACCAAGCTGAGATTGCCCAAGGTCGCTTGGAAGCATTACTGAATTTCCAGACGATGATCATTGACTTAACGGGTTTAGAAATTGCCAATGCTTCACTGTTGGACGAAGGAACGGCTGCGGCTGAAGCGATGACGATGGCGGCGGGAATCGCCAAGAATAAAGGCAGCAAGTTCTTTGTATCTAGTGATTGTCATCCGCAGACGATCGCTGTGGTCAAGAGTCGCGCAATTCCCCTCGGCATTCAAGTGGTGATTGGCAAGCATGATGGTTTTGAGTTCGACAAGGAATATTTCGGCGCATTGTTGCAATATCCAGCTAGCGATGGCGCAATTTACGACTACAGCGAATGTGTTTCCCAAATCCATGATCAAGGTGGACTAGCGATCATTGCTGCCGACTTATTAGCACTTACACTCATTCAATCTCCTGGATCATTTGGGGTGGATATCGCGATCGGTTCCGCGCAAAGATTTGGTGTTCCCTATGGCTACGGTGGACCCCACGCGGCTTACATGGCGACTAAGGATGCTTACAAACGCCAGATGCCAGGACGAATGATCGGTGTATCGAAGGATGTGCATGGTCACTCTGCTTTACGTCTAGCGCTGCAAACTCGCGAGCAACATATCCGCCGTGACAAGGCAACTAGCAATATTTGCACGGCTCAAGTCTTGCTGGCGATCATGGCAAGTATGTACGCGGTCTATCATGGCGCATCAGGGCTAGAACGGATCGCCAAACGGGTAAACCTACTCACCACAAGCCTTGCCGATGCGCTCACCAAATTAGGGCACACCATTGTTCACTCCGCCTATTTCGACACGATCTGTGTGAAATTACAGGGCATCTCTAGCAGTGAAATTAAGGCGATCGCCGAGGTCAAAAAGATTAATTTGCGGTATTTAGAAGATAACGCGATCGCAATTAGTCTTGATGAAACCGTCTCGAAACAGGATCTAGCTGACCTAATCGAAATCTTTGCGGGTGAAACAGCCAGTCACCAACTCCCAATCGCCAATTCCCAATCGTCAATTCCTAATCACCTCATCCGTACTTCTCCCTATCTCACCCATCCCGTCTTCAATTCCTATCATTCTGAATCAGAACTTTTGCGCTATATCCATCGCTTGCAATCGAAGGATTTGTCGTTAACCACGTCAATGATTCCCCTCGGTTCCTGCACAATGAAGCTCAATGCCACTTCAGAAATGCTTCCTGTGACTTGGGCAGAATTTGGCAACATCCATCCCTTTGCGCCTCTATCGCAAACTCAGGGCTATCAAATTCTCTTTCAACAATTGGAAGCTTGGTTAGCCGAAATCACGGGATTTGCAGGCGTGTCACTCCAGCCCAACGCTGGCTCACAAGGGGAATATGCAGGCTTGCTGACGATTCGGGAATACCATTTACATCGAGGTCAAACTAATCGCCATATCTGTTTAATTCCTACTTCGGCGCATGGTACAAACCCCGCCAGTGCCGTAATGGCAGGGATGAAAGTGGTGACAATCAACTGCGACAGTGAGGGCAATATTGACATCGCTGACCTGAAAGCAAAAGCTGAAAAGTATCAACATGAATTAGCCGCACTGATGGTCACTTATCCATCCACTCACGGCGTATTTGAGGAAGCGATTAAGGATATATGCGACATCATCCATTATTACGGTGGACAGGTGTATATGGATGGCGCGAATATGAATGCTCAGGTTGGGCTCTGTCGTCCAGGAGACTTTGGTACAGATGTCTGCCATTTGAACCTGCACAAGACTTTCTGCATTCCCCACGGTGGCGGGGGGCCTGGCATGGGACCGATTTGTGTTGCGCCGCAGCTAGTACCATTTTTACCGAAGCATCCCTTTACTGATGACGGTTCAGCCCAGACCACAATTTCATCGGCTCCTTGGGGCAGTGCGAGCATTCTCACAATTTCTTGGGTTTACATTGCCTTGATGGGAGCGAAGGGATTGAAACTTGCCACCGAAGTAGCCATTCTCAATGCCAACTATATGGCGCAGCGTCTCGCCCCCCATTATCCAATTCTCTATACAGGTAAAAATGGTTTGGTTGCCCATGAGTGCATTATCGATTTGCATGATTGCAAGGCGATCGCAGGTATTGAGGTTGATGATATTGCGAAGCGGTTAATGGACTATGGCTTTCATGCGCCCACGATGTCTTGGCCAGTGGCAGGAACGATGATGATCGAGCCAACGGAGAGCGAGTCGAAGGCGGAACTTGATCGTTATTGCGAGGCGATGATTGCGATCAAGCAAGAGGTGAATGCGATCGCCTCGGGCGCAATGGACAAACTGGACAATCCGCTCAAAAATGCTCCCCACACGGCGGAAGCCCTCCTTGCTGATGATTGGAATCATGCCTATAGCCGTAATCAAGCCGCCTATCCCGCGCCTTGGCTAAAGGAGCATAAGTTCTGGGCAAGTGTAGGACGAATCGACAATGCCTATGGCGATCGCAATTTCGTTTGTTCTTGTTTACCGCTAGAGGCTTACGAAGATTAACCCCAAAGATTAAGACCAAACCCAAATTTTTTGTAAAAGCCCCGCGAGGTGGGCTTTTACAAAAAATTTGGGTTTGGTCTGATTAGGATTTGCTATAAGCAAGTGGCAGAGCGAAGCACAACCACTTATGTTCTGGTTTTGGCGACAGCTAAACAGCCCAAGAAAATTTTTAAAAGCTCTGCAAAGCGGTAAAGTATAGCCATATCTAAAGAATTGTGGTCTATGACTTTTCAGCGTTCTAGTGGAATCTTGCTACATCCCACCTCATTGCCTAGCAAGTTCGGTATTGGCGACTTAGGAGAACCTGCCTATCAGTTTATTGAATTTCTATCCCGTAGTGGGCAGAAACTATGGCAAGTACTTCCCCTTGGTCCTACAGGATATGGCAATTCTCCATATATGAGCTTTAGTGCGATCGCTGGTAATCTGTATTTAATTAGCCCTGACATTCTAGAAAAGCAACACTTACTCAAGCAAGAAGATTGGGCTGATCTGCCCGAATTTAGCCAAGATACTGTGGATTTTGCGGCGGTAATGCCTTGCAAACGCAAATTACTGGAGATCGCCTTCACTCGTTTCCAGAAAGGATATGTCGATCAAGATTTACACCATCACCATGATTTATATCTTCTTCAAGAACAGTTTAAAAAGTTTCGCTATGAAGAGTCAGACTGGCTCGAAGATTACGTTTTATTCATAACTTTGCATGAACAAAATCCTAAAATTCTATGGAACAACTGGGAACCTGCGATCGCCCAGCGTGATCCCCAAGCTTTACAACAAAAGCGTGAAGAACTCCATGATCAAATAGAATTTCATCGATTTGTGCAGTTCATCTTTTTTGATCAATGGTTGAAACTAAAGCAATATGCCAATGTGCGAGATATTCAAATTATTGGCGATATTCCCATTTATGTATCCCACAATAGTGCGGATGTTTGGGCAAATCCTAACAACTTTGCTCTCGATCCTGAAACTTACGAAGTCACCCAAATGGCTGGTGTGCCACCTGATTACTTCAGCGCTACAGGGCAGTTATGGGGCAATCCAGTCTACAACTGGGAATATCTTCAAGAAACTGATTTTGCATGGTGGATTGATCGCTTCCGTTTTTTAAATCGCTATGTAGATATCATTCGTATCGATCATTTCCGAGGTTTTGAGGCTTTTTGGCAAGTCCCCGCAGGGGAAGTCACAGCCATGAATGGCGAATGGAAAACTGCCCTAGGCACTGAACTATTCACTAAATTGAATGAAGTCATGGGAGAGTTGCCAATTCTGGCAGAAGATCTTGGGGTGATCACCCCTGAAGTTGATAAGTTGCGCGATGATTTTGGATTTCCAGGAATGCGTGTACTGATGTTTGCTTTTGGCGGTAGCTCTGACAATTTTCATCTACCTCATAACTATGTCTGTAACAGCGCGGTCTACACAGGCACTCACGATAATGACACTGCGGTAGGATGGTGGCAAAGAGCTAGCAAATACGAAAAGGAACTGTTGTACCGATATGTAGTTGGTTTTGCCACAGGTGAGCCAATTAACTGGGTAATAATCCGTATGGCAATGGCTTCGGTATCATCAATTGCGATGATCCCCTTACAAGATGTCCTCGGTTTGGATAATAGTGGACGCATGAATACGCCTGGAACAGCCACAGGTAACTGGGGCTGGCGCTATCCAGATTCGAGCCTATTGAGTATAGAACTTAGCGATCGCCTGCTCGAAGTAACGCAGCTATATAGCCGTTAGGAATAGCCGTTAGAATCGCAAACCAAATAAATTATGCATTCCAAAGCCCAAATATGATGCGGCGGGCGAAGCCCGCCGCATCATATTTGGGCTTTATTTAAATAACGATCCTGTATTTTAGCCTTAGGAAACTTGACACAAAATTTGATATGACTATATATATAGATATCATTATTTAGTCTCTAGCAAATTTCACAAACGATTCCCATAAGGTCGTTCTGCCCCAAAAACAATGTCTTCCCTCGCTTTTGAAGCTCTAATCATCATTGTGTTGATCATTGCTAATGGTGTTTTTTCGATGTCTGAACTGGCAATTGTCTCCGCCCGCAAAGTGCGGCTGGAGCAATGGGCAAAGGAAGGAAATACCAAAGCCAAAGCGGCTCTGAGATTAATTAGCTCTCCCAATAATTTTCTGTCAACAGTCCAAATCGGCATCACTCTCATCGGCATTTTGAGTGGAGCTTTGGGTGGAGCGACTGTAGCCCAAACCCTAAAACAGCAAGTAGACAAAGTTACATTTTTCCAACCCTACAGCGATACCATCAGTTTTACGATTGTGGTGGGAATCATTACTTACCTGTCCTTGGTAGTCGGTGAATTGGTTCCTAAGCGTCTAGCGATGAGTAACGCCGAACAAATTGCTTGCACTGTTGCACCGCCAATGCGTTTTTTGTCAGGTTTAGGTAAGCCAGTCGTCTTTTTGCTGAGTGCCTCCACTGATGCTCTGCTAGGACTCATGGGTATCCAAGCTGGTGAGGAGTCACAGGTTACGGAAGAAGAGATTAAGGTGATGATTGCTCAGGGCGCAGAGTCGGGGATGTTTGAAGAGTCGGAACAAGATATGGTTGAGCGAGTTTTTCGCCTTGGCGATCGCCCAATCAAAGCGCTGATGACCCCGCGTACAGAGATTGACTGGCTCGATATTGATGCACCCTTTGAAGAAACCCAGCGCGAAGTTCTCCAAAGCGGTCACTCACGGTTTCCAGTCGCTCGAGAAAATCTTGATGATTGTTTGGGAATTGTGGAAATTCGTGAGTTTCTCAATGCTAGCCTTAAAAATCAGCCAATTGATCTGCTTAAGGTCAGTTCGCCGCCACTGTATGTAGCGGAGACGGCAAGCGCTCTCAGCGTGTTAGAGCAGTTTAAACAGTCAGGCGATCGCGTGGCGATGGTCACTGATGAATATGGTGGTGTTGAGGGACTAGTGACCCTGACTGACTTATTGGAAGCGATTGTGGGTGATTTGCCGTCTAATGATCGCCAAGGCGATCCCGATTCGATGCAGCGCGAAGATGGCTCATGGTTAATTGATGGTATGATATCCAGCGATCGACTCAAGGAACTTTTGGAAGTGGAAGATTTACCCTATGAAGAAGAACGCAATTACCATACTTTAGGTGGTTTGATGATGACTTACCTGCGCCATATTCCTATAGTCGGAGAGAATTTCACTTGGCAACGCATTCGCTTTGAAGTTGTTGATATGGATGGCAATCGAGTTGACAAAGTTCTCGTAAATATATCTCCACCTCCGCCCACAGATGAAGAACAACAATCTTGACAGTAAGTTGCTGCGCGATCATAAATCCTGTGGCTAGAGGTTAAACAATGCCGCTTGACATTTATCGTTTACAACAAGCCTTGGGTGTCGAGGCTGACAAAGGGTTTTCCAACTTGCAGGGAAAACAATTTTTGTTTGCTGATTTTTTGAATGTGAGTTTGCTCAAAGAAGTGCCCGAAGATTGGGAAATGAGCGATCGCTTGCAAGCACAGACCTTAGCCAATCAATATGCTCAGTATAACGATTTACCCCTGTCGCGCCGCCAGCACCTCATCGCGGAAACAAGGCGGCTGCTCTACGAAATTCGCCGCCGTGAAATAGCAGAGACTAACGCTGCCCCCAAAACTAAGAAACCTAAAACTGAAGCGATCGCCGCAACTGAACCGAAAACTCCCCAAAAGATAACTCATGATCTGCTGCTAAAAGATGTGGAGGGAGTTAGCTACAATATGGCGGCGCGATTTAAGTTGCTGGATTTACATACAGTACGCGATGTTTTAAGCTACTATCCGCGCGATCACATTGACTATGCAAGGCAGATTCCCATTCGCGATCTCAAGGATGGCGACACAGTAACGATCATCGGCACAATCAAGAAATACGGCTGCTTTACTAGCCCCAAAAATCCCAATCTGACGATCGTAGAAGTGATTGTGCGTGACCATACAGGGCAGATTAAATTAAGTCGTTTTTGGACAGGAAAACGCTATTCCAATCGAGGTTGGCAAGAATCTCAAAAGAAACTCTATCCCCAAGGCAGCACGATCGCGGCTTCGGGAGTGGTCAAACAGAGTAAATATGGCTTGACTTTAGAAAACTATGAAATAGAAGTATTAGAACATACTCAAGATACGATTCAGTCCAAAACAGTGGGGCGCGTTGTCCCAGTCTATCCACTCACTGAAGGTATTACGCCCGAAGCGATCCGCCGCCTTGTGACGCAGTGCTTACCCGCAGTTGCCCAGATTGACGATCCCATGCCTGATCGCTTTTTGCGAGATTATGGACTGATCAAGCTACCTGATGCGATCGCCCAAGTGCATTATCCCGATACTAGCGAGACTCTGGAGCAAGCTGTAGTTCGCCTAACTTTTGACAAATATTTTTATCGCCGCCTCGTCTCTCTTTATCGCCGTCAACAGCAAAAAGCAATTAAGTTTGTCCCACAGAGTCAGGCGATCGCAGAACTAGAAAAATTACTTCCCTTTGAGTTAACCAACGCTCAAAAGCGCGTTGTTGCCGAAATTCGTGCCGATCTGCAAGGCAATACGCCGATGAACCGATTAGTGCAAGGTGATGTTGGCTCAGGCAAAACCATTGTCGCAGTTTATGCCCTATTGACCGCGATCGAAGCGGGCTATCAAACTGCCCTAATGGCTCCCACGGAAGTACTCACTGAGCAGCATTATCGAAAAATTGTCGATTGGTTTATGCAGCTTAATTTGCCAGTGGAGATTCTCACCGGTTCGACCAAAACCGCTAAGCGCCGCGAAATTTTACGACAACTAGAAACAGGAGAACTTCCCTTAGTAATTGGCACTCATGCCTTGATTCAAGATACGGTTAATTTTGCGCGGTTAGGGCTAGCCGTAATTGATGAACAACACCGTTTTGGCAGAGATCAGCGATCTCGACTATTGCAAAAAGGCAACGACCCTCATGTACTGATCATGACCGCCACGCCGATCCCCCGCACTTTATATTTAACTAATTCTGAAATCGAAGTTAGCATTATTGATGAACTTCCCCCAGGACGAAAGCCAATTCAGACTGTGCTACTCAAACCTTCACAGCGTAAGGATGCCTACGAATTAATCCGCCGTGAAATCGCCCAAGAGCGCCAAGTTTATATTGTGTTTCCATTGGTCGAAGAATCCGAGAAAATGGAAGATATTAAAGCTGCAACTCAAGAACGTGAGCATCTCCAAAATGTAGTTTTCCCTAACTTCCAAATTGGCTTATTACATGGACAGATGAGTTCGGCAGAAAAGGATGATGCAATTAGTGTCTTTCGCCGAGGTGAAACTCAAATTTTAGTTGCAACTACGGTTGTGGAAGTTGGTGTAGACATTCCCAACGCATCGGTGATGTTGATTGAACACGCAGATCGCTTTGGACTTGCCCAGCTCCACCAGTTGCGCGGTAGGGTTGGACGTGGCTCGGCGCAGTCCTACTGTCTATTATTGAGTGGTTCTAAATCGCAGACATCGCAAGAACGCTTACAAGTTCTCGAACAGTCGCAGGATGGCTTCTTTATTGCCGAACGTGATTTTCAAATGCGTGGCAAGGGCAAAGACGAAGGAACAGAACAATCAGGACACGCAGGCTTCTCGATTGAAGATCGCTTACCTGATGAGGCAGCTCGTCAAGAGATCTTTCAAATTGCCCGACAAGCTGCGGAGCGCATCATCAAAAAAGATCCTACTCTGGAACATTTTCCTGCTTTAAAAGCAGAGTTTGAATCGCATTATCAACGCTTACAAGGCGGCGCAATTTTTACATAAGCAGCTCTATATTTAAATTCTTAAGCGGCTGAATCCTGTATGATCTCCTAGTGCAAGTCCGCGAAACTAGGGCTAGCCTTACAGCATTTTTCCTACTCCCTTCCCAGTGAAAGATTAGCGGCGCTTCGCACCGCACCGCTAATTCTTGGGTTTTAATATTTATTCTTATACTGGGAAGGGAGCATGAATTTAAAAAATTTTAATATTACAGGAGCTTCATAATTATGGCTAAGGTCAAAATTGCCAAAACCACCGATATCGTTGCCAACAAAGTCTTGAAGGCTAGTGCTAACGGCCAGTCTGTGATCGTTGCTAAAGTTGGTGATAAGCACTGTGCGATCGCTAATAAATGTCCGCATTTTGGACTTCCTTTAGCTAAAGGCAAATTTGAAAACGGTGTAATAACTTGTCCTTTTCATGGCTCCAAATTTGAAATGTGCACTGGCAAAAATGTGGAATGGGTAGAGTCTTTTGTGGGAATTCCTCTACCTAACGTCGCCAAAAAGATTATCGCTATGGGTAAGTCGGCAACAGATGTAGCTTGTTTTAATGTCACCCAAGAAGGCGAAGACTTGTTTATCAATGCTTAGGATCGAAAACTAAAGCCCAAATATGGTTCTACGGGCTTCGCCCATAGAATCATATTTGGGCTTTATAGCGCGAGCGCTTGTTCAAGATTGCTGACATTAACTAGAGTTAAGTTAGGAGCCGATCGCTTGACTAGTCCTGTCAATACTCTGCCTGAGCCAACTTCGATCGCCTGCTCGTAACCGCTAGCAACAAGGTACAGGCAAATTTCACGCCAACGCACAGGAGATGTCATTTGCTGGATCAGACGATCGCGCAAAATCTGTCCAGAAATAGTTGCGTCGTTTGGTGCAACATTAGAAATTACAGGAATGCTTGCCTCATTAAAGATCGTCTGCTCTAGGGCGATCGCAAACTTTGCTGATGCTTCAGCCATGAGTGGGGAATGAAATGCGCCACTTACCGCTAGAGAGATTGCCCGTTTAGATTTAACCCGTTCACAAATTGACTTTACGGCGGATTCTGTACCCGAAATTACCACTTGATCATTGCTATTGTCATTAGCGAGGACGACATCAGCAGTTGTGGCGATCGCAGCTTCGAGGGCTGCTCGATCAAAACCGATCAAGGCTGTCATCGCACCACCACTAGCCTCAGCCATCAGTAGCGATCGCTGCTTGACCAGTTCCAGCCCTGTCGCAAAGTCTAAAACCCCTGCACAGTAAAGAGCGCTATATTCACCAAGGCTATGTCCTGTAGCCGCTTCAGGGCTAAGACCTTTGCCTTTTAATACATCATTTAAAATTGCTGAGATTACATACAAACAGGGCTGTGTAAATTGAGTCTTAGCAAGCTCAGTTGCATCAGTTTGTACCTTTTCTAAAATCGACCAACCGAGAATTTGTTCAGCTTTGGTGAACTTATCTTTGCCCACCTCTTGTAAATCCAAACCCATTCCCACCGCCTGTGATCCTTGCCCTGGGAATATCCATACACTTTTCGTCATTGCTTATTTTGTTTTTAAAAATAAAAAGTTTAGTTTCTGATCTTTGCACAAACCAGTGAAGATCAAACCCAAATTCTAATTTTTTAAGTAGTTACTCCCTTCCCAGTGAAAGATTAGCGGTGCGGCGCGAAGCACCGCACCGCTAATTCTTGGTTTTTAAATGCGTATTTTTATAATGGGAAGGGAGTAGCTAAATAAAATCCAGAATCAAAAAAGCTGTGGCGCACGCTGCGCGTGCGCCACAGCTTTTGGGGTTCTAAGGTTTCCTTTGCATAGTTACTTATTTATTCAGTTTTATCTTTTTTAAGGCTGATTGCGCTATTTTTTGAATCTTGCTGACAGTCTTAGTGACTTGCTTTTCTAGCTTCTGCTCGACACCCTCAAGGGCTTCATTAATCGACTCTACCGCCCAACCATCAAGTTCTTCTAAGCGATCGCGTGCCACATCAACTTGCTTATCTACATTTTTATGAGTTTTTTTAAAGTTTTTTTCATATTGCTGTTGTGCCGCGTCAGCGATCGTATGTAACTTTTGTTCAATCTGACGCTTAATATCTTTTTTAGACATTGCCATAACTCCTATTCGATCACTGCAAAATCGCCCTAGTGTCATTATTATTTCGCCAAGAAAGGCAAAATAATACTCACTATCATATAGCGATTTTTGCAGCACCTCCAGCAATTGCCGAGCCAATAAGTAGCTTAGGCAAAAAAACCTTAAAACCTAAAAAGCTGTCGCGCACGCGGAGCGTGCGCCACAGCTTTTTGGGTTCTGGGTTTTATTTCGCCTAGCTACTTAACCCAAAGCCTTGAGAGTCCCTAACGTGAAAGCCAGAAAAACTACAATCCCCAAAAGTGTTTTTTGCAACCTACCCATAATTGGATTTATCTCATAGCTAACTAGCAAACGGTCTTTTTCTAAGTCTGCTTTTGGCTTCTCCCAAGTTTGACCATCGTACCAGCCTGACTCTTCATAAAAAACCTTGTCACTATGAAGACGTTGCTTGACATGACTCCATCCTGACAACATCAGCAACACTGGTAAAACTAAACCCACTGCACTACCGATACTAGCCACACAGATAAACTCCCACAGGTGGCGACTAGGCGACTGAATACTAATTGCTACAGGTGCAAATACGATCGCAAAGCCCAACCACATTTTAAATAAGACCTGCAAATATTGCGATCGCGTGAGCCTAGCCCAGCGATAAAAAAAAGCTTCCTTAAGCTCGATATATTCATTAAGTGGTTGTTGCTCTTTGGGAACGGGGCAGGTCATGGGTTGTTGATATACTGATTACTTGTAATCAGTATATGACAACAATCAAGGTCAAGAGCATTACTGGTTTATTACGCTGTTGCATTAAGTAGGCGAGCATAATCAAACCCAAAATCCAAAAAGCTGTAGCGCACGCGCAGCGTGCGCTACAGCTTTTTGGGTTTTAAGGTTTCTTTTGCCTACTTACTTAGCTGTCGCCAGTCTCCTTCCCAAAAGAGAGAGGCGGCGCTCCGCGCCGCAACTTAACTACAGAATCGATCGCTTGTCTTAAAAATTATCGATTGTTCCAAATACTGAACCTAAATTAATTAAATACATTCTAAACTCATAAATATTAAGCTATATT
>JBBQRB010000097.1:0-12217 GCA_038215315.1 Pseudanabaenales cyanobacterium | reverse complement strand
ATAAGTCGGGGTCTTTTTATATTGACACCCAAACCCAACACGAGATGGGCGGCCCAACGCGCCCCCAATCACTTCTTGGGCTTGTCCTACAGCCTATTGAGGCTTTAAAAGGTACAGATAAATTTTTGGAAGTGCCGCTTCGCGGCACTTCCAAAAATTTATCTAGGTTTTGCAAAAGCGCAAAGCGCTGTAACAAGTCTGGCAACAGCTATATAATTAGGAAGTAATTACTCATGGTTGGGATTTAGGTGACAATAAAGTTTAAATTTGCGATCGCCTCTGATCTACACATTGCATTGCCCCATACAATTTGGCATCACCCCGCGCGATTTCATCTTGTGGAATACAGTATTCCTGCTTTTGAAGAAGTCTTATCCCAACTTGAAGATTTAGACCTAGACTTTTTACTATTGCCTGGGGATCTCACACAACATGGAGAACCAGAAAATCATCAATGGCTGTCGCAGCGTTTGTCCCAACTTCCCTATCCTGTGTATGTGATTGCAGGAAATCATGATGTGCCTAGATTAGAGACATTTGATCAGTTCACACCACACTATACTCAGTTTGGCTTTAAATCTGGGATTAGTGAACCTCAGAAACTTTATTATGAATGTGAAGTACTTCCCAATGTTCGCTTAATTGGACTAAACTCCAATCAATTTGATCACGATGGGAATCAAATTGGTTGGATTGATGAAGATCAATTGGACTGGTTACAACTAGTTTTAAGTCGTCAAGACTATGAACTTAACTTAGTGACAATCCATCATAATGTTTTAGAACATATGCATGATCAGTCCCGTAATGCGCTTGGGATGCGCTATATGCTGGGCAATCCCAAGCGATTATGCGATATCCTCCATCAAGCCAAAGTCAAAATGGTCTTTACAGGACATCTCCATGTCCAAGATATCGCTTACAGCGATCGCTATGAAATTTATGACATCACCACAGGTTCTCTCGTTAGCTATCCCCATCCTTATCGCGTTCTCAATTACACTTCCGATATGTCAGGCGAGCGCTTAGAAATAACTTCCCATAGAGTTAAGTCGATTCCTGAGCAGCCTGATTTATCCAGCTTCTCCCGCGAATGGATGGGCGATCGCTCCCATCCTTTTGTGATTAGGCTACTAACCCACCCTCCCCTTAGTCTGCCCGAACATATCGCCGAAACGCTTACCCCCGAACTTCGTTACTTTTGGGCGAATATTGCCGACGGTGATGCTAAGTTTGAATTTCCTAACTTTCCTGCGATCGTCAAGGAATATTTTGAAGCATTCAGTGACATTCCACCCAAGGACAATAATGTGACGTTAGTTCTCAAGTAGTTATGCAGATCAGCCACCACCATACTTCTATTAAAACTGCGGATATCTTCAGGGCGATCGCCTTTTATGAGGTCTTGGGCTTTGAAGTTACCGAACGTTTCTCTGCTGGAATAACCCTAGCCTGTTGGATGCGTGGCGCAGGAACTAACCTAGAACTGATGCAGGTTCCTGAGCCTAAAAATATCGCAAATCCCTTTGAGGACGAGCATTATGTTGGTTACTATCATCTGTCATTTCGAGTAAAAGACCTAGAACTGTTTCTGCAAGAATTAGTTGATAAATTAGGCAAATTGAAATTACTTTTGCCTCCAAGATCTCAAGCGATCGGCGATCACATCTACCAAGTCGCTTTTATTGCTGATCCCGATGGCTTACCCATTGAACTAATGGAAAAAATTGAGTAAGTAGGTAGCAAAACCTTAAAGCCCAGAAAGCCATAGCGCACGAGCAGCGTGCGCTATGGCTTTCTGGATTTAATTGTCTATAGCAACGTCTAATCTTTCACTGGGCAGGGAGTATTACTTTCTTTGCTGTAGCCCTTGGCTCGATCACATGGGAATCAACGCCATACTTTGCCGAGGCTTTGACCATTCTAATTTGTAACAAATCAGCATTTTTTAGGATAATCTCTCTGGATGGCATACTGAGATTTGCTCCTAGCGATTCATGCAATTCATGGGCAACGGCTCTAGCTAAAAGTGGTGGTACTGAGTTACCAATTTGGCGAAATCCATGCCATTTTGTACTATGCAAACGAAACCAATCTGGATAAGAATGCAGTCTAGCCGCTTCACGCACTGTTATACAACGAGGTTGCATTGGATGGATTGGACGTGGAGCGGTAAATGCTCCCCGATTGCTGGGTGTACCTGCTCTCAGGGTATTACAAATGCCATCAGGATCAAGCTTTAAAAAACGACTGATTTTTTCTGCCTCACCATTTGCTGTCGTCCGAAAACGAGCGATCGCAGTCAGACTATGCACAGTTTTAATACTGGAAGTAAGTAGGCTGGAATCATATTTACGAGGATAAGCAAAATTGTTAGGATCAGCTTTTAATCCGCGCAAATATTCGCTATATATACTTTTTGTCTTTCCATAGTCAGCAATACACCAATCGCGATCGCATAGTTCTTGATACTGCAAAATGTTGGGCAAATCAGAGATTGCCTCGCTTACAGTTGGACTATCGGGTAAATTTGCAATTTCTTTGGGAATACGTTTGATTTTGGCTGGCTTGGTGATCGGTGATGGGTAATTGGGAAGAGGTAAATCTTGACGACAGCCAATTAAAAACAATCTTTCGCGATGTTGAGGCACTCCAAAATGAGAAGCATTAAGAACTTGATAAGGTTTGATCATTTTGTAACCATTTTTTTCAAAATTCTCGATTACTTCATCAATAAATTGGCGATGATTACCAATAGTTAATCCCTTAACATTTTCCATCACAAAGTATTTAGCATTTAGTTCTATGACTAGACGCATAAAGTGTGACACCAGTTGATTGCGCGGATCTTCAAAAGCGCGTTTACCTATCAGCGAAAAGCCCTGACAAGGCGGTCCCCCAAACACGACATCGACATCGCGATCGCCTATTTCTGATCGATTACGAATTGCATCGCCTGATATTTCTGTGACACTAGCGCAAATCACCTTCCACATTGGAAAGTTGTATTCATGGGTAGCGCAATGGATCGGATCAATCTCCACTGACGCTAATACATCAAATCCTGCTTGCTCAAAGCCCAAAGTCATACCGCCCACTCCCGCAAACAAATCCACAGCGATCGGTCTCTGATGTCCCATAGTTCAAGAAATACTCAACAGTAATCTAGCCAAATTTACTGTATAGCTGTCGCCAAGTGTACTAAAAATAAACCCCCAAAAGCTGTGGCGCACGCGCAGCGTGCGCCACAGCTTTTGGGCTACCGTGTACACACAAGTCTCAAATCGCGCTAAGTCAATGTCAATTCGCCCCCTAGCCCCCAATTCTGGGGGGACAAGAGTTAAAAATTTCTTCAAAGTCCCCCAGAATTGGGGGATTTAGTGGGCAAATCGACTGAAACGTAGGCAGGTAGGACTTGTGTTACACGGTAGGCTTTTTGGGGGGAGCGCCGCCACTCTCTTCTGGTTTTGTATTGTGGGATTTAGGTTGACTTTGATTTTTTAGAATAAAAAATTATTTAAATTTAGTTGCATAGGTTATGATCAGTGACTGTCGCGAATTGTATTAAATTTTTAGACTTTTACCTCTACATCACCTGATAGAACCGCAATGGCTAAGAAAAGCATGATCGAGCGCGAAAAAAAGCGCGCTAAGTTAGTTGAAAAATATGCAACTAAACTCGAAGCACTTAAAGAAAAGTTTGCCAGTCCTGAACTGACACAACAACAAAAAGTTGCTGTACATCGTGAAATCCAACAAATCCCCCGTAACGCCAACCCTACTCGCCACCGCAATCGCTGCTGGGCGACTGGTCGTCCTCGTGGCTATTACAAAGATTTTGGCTTGTGCCGTAACGTCCTTCGGGAAATGGCTCACCAAGGTTTACTGCCAGGCTTAGTTAAGTCTAGCTGGTAAAAAACAAAGAAAGGCAACGCTAAGCGTTGCCTTTCTTTGTTTTTGGGCAATAATGAGGCAGACTCGAATACACAGGCTAGATAGACGGACATGACTGAACCAGTTGGTTACATTTTGGGGACTAAAGATGCGACACCACTTGAGTTTTGGGTAGCAGTTAGTGACGGTAAGGTGTTGCGCCTTGATGATGTTGTCCAAGTTAAGACCGATCGCCCTGACAAAAAAGGTGTCGTCAATTTTTATGGAGTGGTGGATCATGTTCGCACCATTCATGAGGGAACTCAATTTGATACCGATACTTTCTTAGTAACCACTGGCAGTATGCCTGTGAACGTATCCTATGCCGCCCATATCCAAGTGACAAGGATTGAGCCTGAGGAATATTTACCGCCGCAGCCGAGTGACGCGGTTTATTTGGCGGAGGACGAGAACCTTCGATTTGCGCTGAACTTTGATGGGATGGAGCAACGTATTTCCGCAGGACTGATGCGAAATGGTAGCCCCGCATATCTAAACTACGAATTTATTGATGGCACAAAGGGAGCGCACGTCAATATTTCAGGCATATCAGGAGTAGCAACTAAAACTTCCTTTGCTTTGTTTTTGCTGCACTCTATTTTTAATTCATCGGCTTTAGGCGCAAAAAGAGCAAATACGAAAGCGCTAATTTTTAATGTCAAAGCGGAAGATTTGTTTTTCTTAGACAAGGCAAACAATAAGATGCGTGAAGACGATCGCCGCACTTATCAAGCCCTTGATTTACCCGTGCAGCCCTTTCGGGATGTGCGGTTTTGCGTCGCTCCCAAGAAAAACACCCAAGCAGTAGAACCCCACCTTGATCAACGTTCTGATCATATTTCGGCTTACTTATGGGGTATGCGGGAATTTTGTCGCGATCGCCTCTTTCGATTTTTGTTTGCAGGTGATGATTTAGAGCGCGGAAATATGGGCTTTTTGGCAGGAATTGTCGAAGAACGTTTGGCGAGGCTAGCCGCCGACAATGACAAGCATGATCTGAAAATGGGATTTTTGCCGAGAGCAAGCCTAGATCCTGATGATGACTATGGCGAGGAAGGCAAAGATAAGGTGGAAACCTTTCGAGATTTGATCGAATTTCTCGAAGATAAATTAGTAGAAAACCCTGATCCTAAATGGATGGGTAGAAATGCTCCTGCCACTGCCGAAGCTCTAACTCGCCGTCTTTGGGGCATTGCTGATGAGATTGGACATTTGGTGCGTGGAGACATTCCTGCAGAAGAGTTGCAAAAGTATAAACTTGATCCACTTGCGGCTGAGTATCAACTAACGATCGCTGACATCAATAAACTTGGCAGTAAAGCCCAAAAATTTGTAGTGGGCGTGCTGCTCCAAAAACTATTTACTGAAAAGGAAAAACGTGGTCAATATCCTGTCATCTTTATCGTCCTTGATGAGTTGAATAAATATGCGCCGAAGGAAGGACGTAGCCCAATTAAGGATTTGTTAGTAGAAATCGCTGAACGTGGGCGATCGTTAGGAATTATCTTGATTGGCGCACAGCAGACTGCTTCAGAAGTGGAGAGGCGTGTAGTTGGTCAGGCGGCGGTGCGGGTAGTTGGTCGTCTTGACTCGGCGGAAGTAGAACGTCCTGAATATAACTTCTTGACTGGCGCTTGTCGCAAGCGATCGCTACTATTAAAGTCTGGCAGTATGTTTATCCATCAACCCGAAGTGCCATCACCGCTATTAGTTGGATTTCCTTTTCCCGCTTATGCCACTAGACTAGGCGAAGTGCAGATTAGTCCAGTTGAAGAGAATATTTTAAAAAATAAAGCTAAGCGATTATAGCTATACTTTTGTGAATTGGTATTACAGTGCATTGCGCTTTTGTAAAACCCAGAGAAATTTTTTAAAATTTCCCTGCACCCTTTAAATCACCAGATTAGGAGCGTAAACTATGGGCGAGTCAAAGCGCCGCAAGCAGACAATGGGAGAAGAGTATGGCAAGGGAGAGCCAATTGCTTCTTGGATTCCATTTTTAACCAAAGAAAAAGCTAATAAGTTTGTTGAAGTCTCCACCCAAGGCGCTTGGTATGGCATTGGTGCGATGGTCGTAATTTGGATTACGATTCGTTTTGTGGGACCAGCTTTTGGATGGTGGCAATTAGCCGACTAATTTATGTCCTGTCACTTGTTAATTCCTGCGGCGGGGAGTGGTAAGCGCATGGGTGCCGATCGCAACAAACTGCTACTTCCCCTATTGGGTAAGCCAATTTTGCAGTGGACTCTAGAAGTGGCGATCGCTTCTGACGCGATCGATTGGATTGGCGTGATGGCACAACCCGCAGACTATGAAGACTTTCAAGCAATCTTTGATAATGTCAATACATCTAAGCCGATCCGCCTGATCCAAGGGGGCATCACTCGCCAAGCTTCGGTATTTAATGGCTTACTTGCTTTGCCGCCCGATTGTTGCCATGTGCTGATCCATGATGGAGCGAGATGTTTGGCTACGCCCGATTTATTTAATCGCTGTGATACTGCGCTGCAAAAAATGCAGGGATTTATTGCGGCTGTCCCCGTAAAAGACACGATTAAAATTGTTAATGGATTAACTATTATCGACACCCCTAATCGAGATCAACTCTGGGCGGCTCAGACTCCTCAAGGCTTTCAAGCCGATCTAATCAAAAACGCTCACTTAACTGCCCAAGAGCTAGGCTGGGAAGTTACCGATGACGCGGCTCTATTGGAAAAAGTTGGCTTAGCTGTCCAGATTGTGATGGGTGAAGAAACTAACCTGAAAGTGACAACTTCTCAAGATCTGGCGATCGCTGAATTTATTCTCAGGCAACGTCAAGGCTAAATATAGCTGCCGCCAGTCCCGTTAGGACATAAAACCTAAAAAGCTGTGGCGCACGCTCCGCGTGCGCTACAGCTTTTTGGGTAGCTATATCAATAGAGAGTGGCGGGGGCCCAGCGCCGCCCCCGCGGTAGGGCTAAATATTGTTTGCGGGTCCCCATCCCCCCCCCACTCTCTATTGGAAATCTAGTCTTTAAAGCTACTTGATGCTAAGTCAAGAGTAACTTGACGCATTTGCAAATAATCCATCGGATCAACAGCAGTCCTGCCATCAGGTTGAATCTCAAAATGTAAATGCGGACCAGTACTACGTCCTGTAGAACCGACTTCGGCGATTGCCTGACCTTGACTAATCACTTGTCCTTTAGACACATATACCCGATTGGTATGGGCATATAACGTTAGGGTTCCGTCACTGTGACGTAACTCAACAATATTCCCATAGCCGTCATCCGTCCAGCCTGACTCTGTGACTACCCCATCCGCCGATGCAAATATTGGCGTACCTGTGGGAGCCGCAAAGTCAACTCCTTTATGCAGCCTCCTTTCGCCAGTAATGGGATGTACCCGCCAACCAAAACCCGAACTGATTACTGCCCCTGTAATCGGCAACGCAAAGTTAGTCACACTATTTAAATCGATCGCCGCGATACTTTGAGGAAGTTGCATTGTCCACTGCCCAGGTTTCACGGACTTCAGCCGTAAATCTCGCGGATTGAGAGTCACTTCAGGCGATAGCTCCACCACCATCCGAGTCGTATTTGCGTCAACCTGTCCGACTCTCACCGCTTGTACGCCTCTCCCCACGCGCCGCCGCACTGTTGGACCTTGATAGACTAGCCCTGGCAAATCAATCACAATTCTGGTGGGATTGTTAATCACCACACCCTTTGGCTCAATATCATTTTTGAGAGAAAATTGGATTTTGCTATCGTTTAGGTCATAGACAAAGGTTTCGAGACGGTTTGCCTGTGCTGTTGGCGTAGCGATCGCCATACTGCCAGACACACTCAACACAGCTAGAAATAATCTAACAATATTGGGCTGTCTAAGATAGTTTGGTGAATCTTTGAGATATTTTTGTGGGGAAAGAAGAGAGAGCATTAGTTTTTGTATTGAGAAATTGCATCAAGAAATTGCATCAAGATATTGCCTAGTAGGAAAGTTGAGAGCAAGCTACAAGCAATACAGAAATGCACAAAAAAGCTTTGTAGTTAAAACTAGTAGCGAATAGTGAGGAGTTTGCTTTAGAGAGAACGAGGGGGATTGTACATCAATTTTGTTGAAAAGCAATAACTGACCAACTTTTTCAGCAATTTATAGCTGTCGCTAGGCTTAAAACCCAAGAGAGGATGGCGGCGCGAAGCGCCGCCATCCTCTCTTGGGTTTGGATTCGGCATATTAAGAAAGCGCAAAGCGCTGTAAAGAAATTATTGATATTCATTCCATGCGATGTTAAAAACTTTGGAAATAAATGAGACACTATATCAATCAAGACGTATAAATAAGAGATTGTTTCTTACTTATGACGACTCTTGGGTTCATCGTCACAGGTATTCGCTTAGGGTTACGAATGTTTAAACGAGTCACTCTGTTAATTAGTTCAGCAGTTCTGGCACTAGCCACACCTATAGTCCAGCCATCCTTTGCGGCGCAGTCATCTAAGCCTGCCCCCCCAGAGCTTGCCAATGTCGTGCTTGCCGTAGACAAGGCGGCAAATAGCCAAAACATCGAAGCGGTGATGAAATATTACGCTCCGACCTTCAATCACTCCGATGGGTTTACGCGCGATCGCTATAAACAAGTGCTTGGAGAACTGTGGAAGCGTTACAAGTCTCTGAGCTATCGCACAGAAATCTCTAAATGGGAAAAGCAAGGTGATCTGATTACTGCGGAAACTGTAACGACGGTACAGGGCAAAAAAGGTAATGAAAATGATGACTTTAAGCTAGATGCGCGGGTGACTTCCACCCAAACTTATAAGAGTGTCAATGGTCAGTTACAAGTTGTCTCTCAAACAGTCCTTTCCGAGCAGTCTTCACTCAGCAGTGGCGAAGCTCCACCGCCAGTCCAGCTTAAAGTCCCTGAACGAATTGGCGTTGGTCGTCAATATGTACTTGACGCGATTGTCACTGAGCCGTTGGGGACGAGTTTATTGCTAGGCGCTGCGATCGAAGAACCTGTGGAAGCAGACCGCTATCTCAAAGAAAACACAATCAATTTGCGTCCTTTGCGTGCAGGCGGAGTATTTAAGATTGGACAGGCTCCCTTCCGCTCAGGCGATCGCTGGATTTCGGTAGTACTAGTTCGCGAGTCTGGGATTACGATCGCCAGCCAACGCTTACGGGTTAGTAAGGACTTTACGGGCAACCAGTACACGCCTCTGCCGGAGCCAGATACCTCGCCCAGCCGCGTTCGTCCGCGTCCCAATAACGAACAAACTCTATAAGTAGTTTATTACCATAAAAAAGCTGTGGCGCACGCTGTGCGTGCGCCACAGCTTTTTTGCTTTTTTATTTGCCACACAAAAAAGCCGCGCATTGCGCGGCTTTTTTATCGCAAATAGGCGATCGCGCATAGACTCAGGGCTTCCGTCCACTCCACGATCGCGCCATAGGTATCGCCAGTGTGACCACCTAGCTGTCGGGCAAACCATGCGCCAGTTAGCCATGAAATGCTAAGAGTAATCGCGATTAAACTCATCCCCAAAGTCCATGCTTGCCAATACCAAGCGATCGCTAAGTTCATAAATACTAATAAAACTGCCACTAACCAAGCCTGCCATTGATGTAAGTCTGCTTGATGAAACTTGCCTTTTCCCGAAACTTTGAGGTACGGATAAGCCATGATTGCCCTCAGTTGACCCCATCTTGCCCAACTCCAAACATTCATCAAAATCCACAATCGATGATCGCTAATCGTGGCAAAAGCGACCATCTTTAGTAGCAAAATGACGATCGCCGCGATCGCACCAAAAGCTCCTGTATTACTATCTGACATCACTTCAAGGCGGCGACTGGGATCGGTAACCGCTAAGCCATCCGCCGCATCCATCGCGCCATCAAGATGCAAACCTCCTGTAATCAATAATCCCAGTAAGATCACTAGCAGCGATCGCAAATAGATAAAGTCTAAACTTGGTTTAAGTGCGGATAAGCCCAAATCAACCAAGCCAAGCACACCACCGATCAAGATACCGATTAAAGGAGCAAATAGAGCAATTCCTTGAAAGTTAAGAATTGCTTTCGTGCTTACAGGAAGACAGGTATAAAAAATTAAGGCTGCGTGAAATTTTTGCCAAAGCTGCATAGTACGGGTTTTGCAATTTACTACTAAAGTTTGTTGAGTCGAAGCCCAATATTCTCAACAATCTCCAAAACTGATCGCCAATTATGCCTTTGATCAAAGCATGATTGGTTAGGATAGAGAGAATATTTCTTGTAATTGGGTTTTGCAGAGCAAGCATGAGAAAGCAGCATCGAATTTGGTCTTGGCTATTGATTGGTTTGATGGCGATCGCTTCGCAGTTATTTTGGATCGGGGGTGCAAATGCTGCCGTCACCGACTACCTGCAAGAACAAAAATTTCTGACTAATGTATGGCAAATCGTCAATCGCTCCTATGTTGATGACAGCTTCAATAACCAAAATTGGTACAAAGTACGCCGACAGTTTGTAAATCGCAAATTCAATAGTCGCGAAGATACTTACCAAGCTATTAGCGAAATGCTGACAACCCTTGATGATCCATTTACGAGACTGCTCGAACCAGACAAGTTCAAAAGTATACAGACTAGCACTTCAGGTGCTTTGACTGGCGTAGGTTTACAAATTGCAGTGGATGAACCTGACAACTATGTAATTGTGATTGCGCCCATTGAAGGCTCACCTGCGGATATGGTGGGAGTGCGATCGCGCGATCGCATCGTTGGCATTGACAACATCCCCACCAAGGGCTTGAGCCTTGATGAATGCGCCACCAGAATGCGTGGTGAAATCGGCTCAGAAGTAAAGCTGACCCTAGAGCGTCCAATCGCCAATAGTAAAGGTTTTGAGAAACTAGATGTTCTGATTAAACGCGATCGCATTGCCGTTAATCCGATCATCGCCAAGATCAACCAAGAAGAAAACCACAGGGTGGGATACATTCGCCTCAACCAGTTCAATGGCAATGCCACCGCTGACATGGAGAAAACCCTCAAAAAGTTTAAGTCAGAAGGTGCTGATCGCTATGTTTTAGATCTTCGTGGTAACCCTGGGGGGCTATTTGATGCAGGTTTACAAATAGCCAGAATGTGGATACCTCAAGGCACGGTGGTCTACACCGTTGATCGTCATGGAGTTCAAGAAAGCTTTGAAGCGAGCGGGGCAGCCCTAGTGAATGATCCATTAGTCGTCCTTACCGATGGCGGCACGGCAAGCGCTAGCGAAATTCTTGCGGGAGCCTTACAAGAAAATAATCGCGCCCAGCTTGTCGGTACAAAGACCTATGGTAAAGGCTTAATTCAATCTCTATATGAATTAGAAGACGGTGCGGGCTTAGCGGTGACGATCGCCAAATATGAAACTCCTCTCCATCACAATATCCACAAACGCGGGATTATTCCTGATGTTGAAGTGACGCTCACAGAGGCAATTACCCGCAAGCAACTCGGTACTAATGAAGATCCTCAGTATGTGGCAGCTCTCTCAATTTTGAACGACGCATCATAATGCAAAACCACAAAAAGCTATGAAAGCGCTGCTAAGCAGCGCTTTCATAGCTTTTCACTTAAAAATTGCTATCCCAACCATGACTAGAACTTGTTTACTTTATCAATGCGATCGCCCGATGCCATACTTAGAGATATGGCAATGGCAAAAGCAATTAGTTGCCGAACGAAAACAAGCAAAACGCGATGGTAAATATTTACCTGATGCCTTAATCCTAGTTGAGCATCCTGCTGTCTATACATTGGGGCAAGGCTCTAGTCTGGAGTTTTTGAAGTTTAATCCTGAAGACCCACATATTGAGTGTCATCGCATTGAGCGTGGTGGCGAAGTTACTCACCATGCGATCGGTCAGTTGGTCGCCTACCCAATTCTCAATCTTGAGCGCCATCAACGCGATCTGCATTGGTACTTACGCCAACTTGAAGAGGTGATTATTCAGGTGCTAGCCAGATATGGCGTAAATTCCCAAAGGATTCAGGGCTTAACGGGAGTGTGGATTGATAACGCTGGACAAAAGCAAAAAATCGCCCAAGTCGGGATCAAAGTTAGTCAATGGATCACGATGCATGGATTCGCGCTGAATGTGAATATGGAATTATCAGGCTTTGATCAAATCGTACCTTGTGGAATCAGCGACTGCCAAGTTTGTAATTTGAGTCAGTTTGTGCCAGATATTCAGTTTGCAAATGTACAACAAGCGATCGCGCAAACCTTCGCCCAAACATTTAATCTAGATATGCAATTGCAT
>JBBQRB010000096.1:0-12271 GCA_038215315.1 Pseudanabaenales cyanobacterium | reverse complement strand
CCCATTTGGAGAGGTGGTCTTTACCTTTTCTGCTCTCTCTTGGCAATTTTAGCGATTTCCTATCTTGACTGCTAAGAACACTTCTTTTTCTCCTTATTTTATACTTGCCGCTTAATTACTTTTTCAGCAAGCCCTAAGTAGGTAGACGAAATAAAACCCGTAACCCAAAAAGATATAGCGCACGCGCAGCGTGCGCTATATCTTTTTGGGTTACGGGTTTATGTCCTAGCAAGATTGACAACAGCTATAGAACTAGGCTGTCATACTTGAATGAATCCATTGAGTAGCTCTTTCGCTATCTAAGGGGTGAGAGATAAAAAATCCTTGTAACTCAATGTGGCTGCCTCCAATATCTTCAAAATACCCTAACTCCTGCGCTGTCTCTATACCTTCAACAACAATACCCATACCTAGATTATTGGCTAGGCGCAAGATTGATTGAATAATTCTTTTACTTTTAGCATCAGAGAAAATTCTATTTGTAAAGCTGCGATCTATTTTCAAAACATCAATCGGAAGATTTTGTAGATAGCTAAAGGACGAATATCCAGCACCAAAGTCATCGATATAGACCTGCATACCAATTTCACGCAATTGTTCCAACTTCTGCGAAGAAACCTCAATGTTTTCCATTAAGACTGTTTCAGTAATTTCTAATTTAATTAATCTTGGAGAAATTTGCCGTTCCAGAACAATTGATTGAACGCGCTCTACAAAGTCTGGCTGGACTACTTGCAATGTTGAAACGTTCACACTCAAGGTCAAGCTTGTAAAATCAGGGAAATTCTGTTGCCAAGTCAACAGTTGATCACAGGCAGTTTCTAATACCCAGTAACCAATTGGTACAATTTCCCCGATTTCTTCAGCAACAGGTAGAAATTCTTGTGGTGAGATTAAGCCTTGCAAAGGATGTTCCCATCGCAATAAAACTTCAAAACCCGTAAGTTGATGTTGATGAATTGAGATGATTGGTTGATAGACTAAATAAAATTCTTGCCTTTCAAGAGCTTTTCGCAAATCATTTTCCATCTGCCAGCGCAATTTAGCGCCTTGTTTAATATCGATATTAAATAAGGTCTTTGTGCTTTTGCCAATTTTCTTGGCATGATGCATGGCGATGTTTGCGTCTCTAAGAACTTCATTGGCGTAGATATATTCAGCATCGCTAACGGCAATGCCAATATTTACAGCCAAGAAGAAACTATCATCTTCAATCGTAAAAGGTTGACTTAAATCATCTAAGATTTGATCGGCTAGGTATGAAGAAGATTCTAAGTCTTCCACATCCTCGACTAGCATTACAAACTTATCACCATCGATTTTGGCAAGCGATCTCTGAATATTGCGGTACTTGTTAAGACGAGAACTAATACTAATTAATAGCTGATCGTCAATGGATATGCCGAAACTCTCGTTAGCCAATTTGTCGCGATCGCATTCTATAAATAGCACCGCAAACTTACTATTAGTATCTGTTTGAGATTTAGTAAAAGCTAAATCTAACAGTTCCATAAATGCATCTCGATTAGGTAAACCCGTGAGAGAGTCATGAAGTTGGTTGTAATGTAAGGTCGCAATTACTTGATCTCGTTCTTTTCTAATTGCTTCTGATTTGCTAAGCAATTGCATCTGATGAATAGAGATCGCCAATTGAGTTGCGGCTTTTTCTAAAAACTCAATTTCCCATTCTTCCCAAGGGCGTACTTGATTGTATTGGTGAGCAATGAGCAAACCCCAAGACTTACTACCGTTAGGAATAGCGGTAATAATTGCTGAGTATATTCCTTTTGCTTTTAAGCTCTCAATGACTATACGATCACCCTCAAAAGTATTAATGTCATTGATAACTTGGCTAGTACATTTTTGATAACTATTAAGCCATTCTGGGGCTATATAGACTGATGGAAGCGGCTTTCCTAATAGTGATTGATCAGGGTCTGCGACAAATTCATATTGGACATTTAAATCCGACTGACTTGATGACGGACTTTCTAACTGATGTACGATTATTTGATCAATTTGAAGTAGTTGAAAGATTTCCAGAACGAATGTTTCCAGCAGTTCTTCTAGATTAATTGATTGCTTAAGACGCGCAAACATCAAGGCTAGTAATGTATAAGTTTTGTCTTCATTTTGCAGATCCGTATTGGGATTTGCTTGATAAAGTTGCTTTAATCTTTGCTTGAGACTTAGGGATTCCCTCTCCATCTCATCAAAGTACTCAAATAGTCTTTCGCCAAAGTTTTTAATACTCAGGATATCGTCTTGTTGAGATGGGGTTATTGTCTGATCAATGTTTAGGCGATTTGCACAATCAAGTAATAATGACAGAGTGTTGGATATTTCTTCACGCATAGTAACTACCCCTAAGTGATTATGGCGGATTTTTAGATAAATTGCATACGGCTATTCTATATGCAATTAAGTAGGCAAGCATAATTAAACCCAAAACCTAAAAAGCTGTAGCTCACGCGCAGCGTGAGCTACAGCTTTTTGGGTTTCAAGGTTTCTTTTGCCCACATACTTATCATATAAAAACGGTATAATTACTTCCGCACAAATAAATACATTTGATATTTTCTAAGAGTGTTGCAGAGTAATAATTTTAGAAAATACCTTGGTTATAACTACATTCTTGCTTGGCTTTGCAAGAGTTCAGCAAATCGATCATCAAAAATTGCGACTTCTAAATCAGGATCATCTCGTAGGTTCAGCGATCGCTTGACATATCCAAGATAAATTGGTCTTGACACCCCTTGCCGAGGGTGAACAATAGTTCTGGCATAAATAGTCAACTGCTTTTCACCTTGGTTATTTCGCCCAGAGGAAAATAGGTTGCTACTGGCTTGCTTTAAGGTTGACTCCAGTTGATCATGGCTAATAGTTGGTGCGACCGCGATCGTTGCTCGTGACCCAAAGCGATCATAAATCAGTTTATACGGTATAGAACCTTGAACCGATGAACGAGTAATTGGCTCAAAGCTTAGGGAAAACAAACCCACCACCAATACTACAGAAAATAAGGTCACACCCACCATACGATAGCGCCAACTCCACTGTTGAGAAATGGCAAGCCCTGTAATCAAAGCGCAGGTCAATACAAATACGCCCATTGCTTGTGCAAGTTGACCAAATAAAGCAGGCGTTAACGACATAACTTATTCTTTTTGTAAACTTAAATGATAACTACTCAACCCATTTTATAGTGGCTTGCACAGTTACAGTGCATTACGTCCCAAAAATGATTAATTCTGATTAGGATCGCAAATTAAATAAAACCCAAATATGATTCGGTGGGCTTCGCCCACCGAATCATATTTGGGTTTTGAAATGCTTAAGTTATTTCGTTTGCGATCCTTACTGCCTTATATAGAAAGTCTTAATCTCGTAGGGTTGAAATATGGAATCAAATTGATTAGCAATAAACTGAACTGAACTTTCTAGATTTTCTATGAGATTGCATTGATGAACTGATTTAATCAATAAGATATCTGGCTCAATTTTAATAACAGCCTTAGTTTCCCATCCATAAGCTTCATAAAAACGAATGATCCATCCCGATTCATCCTGCGATCGCTTGAATGCCGAAAGAATAATATTTGCCGCCGATACTTGCAGAAAACTTTGGATTTCTCGTTTTTCTGACTTTATGGACGAGGGGATTGATGATCTTTTTAAGACTAAAGGATTATTTAGTTCATGCGCTAGCTGAACAATATTTGCTTCTCGCCAATCCCCTTGATGGGGAGATAGTCGATAAGTAAATTCATGAAATCCGCGATCGCTATTTGGGGCTGGCCAGTTAGGACTACGCAATAAAGTTAATCTTAAGCAATCTGGTTTCGCATCATAGCCATATTTACTATCATTGAGAACTGCCAAACCGATCAATTTTTCTGAAGGGATCGTTGGCTGTGTGGCAGTGTCAGCCCAATACTGAGCAGGAACTTCCCACTTTGCTTTAGCTTCGGAAGTTTCGGCGAGAGTACTACGCTGAATTGTTGCCATCGGAATCTCATAGGTCACAAAAGGCGATCGCCAATTTACGGGAAAGGAAACCTTAACTAAAGTGAAATCTTCTTGCCAATCTACCCAGTTTTTGACGGTGACAAATGCTTCAAAGGCGCTTAACTGGATCTCTTGTGTAAAAGTGGAATTACGAAATCTGGTGACTACAGTTACCGATGCAATTAAACCTGCATCATCTTTTATCGTAATTGATTCTAAAGTTGCGGATTCTAATTGCTTGCTTTCGTAGTCTGGATCAATATTCCACGCATCCCAATACTGCCCTTTATCTTCAAAAAACTGCAACTCACTCTCAGAGCGTAATGTGGTTTGCTGCGATCGCTTATCGAATATTTGCGCGATCGCTCCAGAATCTCGACTGATTTCCACACACAAAAATTTGTTGTCAAGGTAAAACTTATGCTCATCAGAATTAACAGATATAGTTTCTTTGTACTGAGTATCGGTGGAATTAATTTCCACAAATCCAAAACTAGGGACATTCTCTAGCCAGCGCAAGGATTTGTCTGGTAATTCCACTAGCTGCGATCGCGTCCAGTTTAGAAAATTCCATGCTTGGATGTTGTTACTTTCTGAGGTTTCTACAGCCAGCAAGCGATCGCAAGTTTCACTAACCTCAGTCCAAGTGCGATCGGCATCAATAAATACTTCTGGGATCGATGTGCCAGTTAGTATGTCATGAAATTGATTGAGTAATAGCCCTTGCCATGCTGACTCTAACTGGCTTTGAGGATAAGGGATGTTAGTAATTAGAGAAGCGATCGCACTATATTTTTCAGCATTGCCTAATAGAACTTCAACTTGGCGATTTTGCCGTTTTTGTGCAGCCTTAGTGGTGAATGTACCGCGATGAAACTCTAAGTACAGTTCGTCTTGCCAAATGGGTAAATCTTTAGAAACTTTTGCTTTTAAATTGATTAGGAAACTTTCTAAGGTGTTGGGCTGCATTGTAAAAAATAATTCTGATTTCGCCCATTTGCGTCCCATATCCAGCATATCGGCAGTGGGTCCTCCACCATGATCGCCAACTCCATAGAGCCATACTATTTCTGTAATATGATGTTTCTCTTCCTGCTGAGCGAGATATTTAGCGATCGCACTAGGTTCTAAACCCTGTCCTATTTCGTTACTAAAATAAGTAAAAATACGACTCCCATCCACACCTTCCCACCAAAAAATCTGATGAGGAAATTTATTAGTGTCGTTCCACAATAGCTTCTGAGTAACAAAGGCTTCAAATCCACTTTTTAGGAATATTTGAGGCATTTGCCAATGGAAGCCAAAGGTGTCAGGTAACCACGCTATTTTGACCCTACGATTAAACTTTTTTTGAAAATATTCTTGACCATAGAGAATTTGTCGGATTAATGATTCTCCATTGGGCAGATTTCCGTCTGGCTCAACCCAAGTTCCACCGATCAGTTCCCATTTCCCATTTGCCACGGCTGTTTGGATTTGGGTAAACAATTCAGGATATTCCCGTTCCATCCATTGATAGGAAACTGCGGTACTCTGATTGAATATTAACTCTGGATATTTTGTTTGTAAATTCAATGCTGATGTAAAAGTCCGAGACATAGCGTTTTTGGTTTCAGCGATCGCCCATAGCCAAGCCACATCAATGTGAGAGTTGCCAAGAATATAGATCTGGCGCTGTTTTAGAAATTCACTGTAATCCAATAATGGCTGTCGAATTTCAGTTAGGGTCGCAAAAATAGAAGACTCAAGTTCAGGTTTGGTAAGCAATAATTGAATTTTAGACACAGCCGTTTGGATCGCTTGAACATCTATATTTTGTTCCTGAAAAATAGGAATATAGATTTGCAGAATTTCTAGTTCTGTACTCAATTGATCGAGATCGCAGGGCTGGCTAGCATATTCAAAAATTATCTCTGAAAGCTGCACAGCGCCAATATCGTGTTTAGGGCTATTTAACTTGATTTCCATAGAAGTACTTCGAGATTCGCCCAAAGTATCTCTATCAGGAGTCAAGATAATTCGACATTTCTGATCAAATAAATCTCCTTCTTGGACTTTAGTTCCATCTATCCATACTTCGCACTTATCAGCCCACCAAATTAGATTAAGGCGAATTATTGTATCGACAACTGGTAATCCTGCATAAAATTCAGGAATTTGCCAGACTTGCCTTAGATGAATACTTTCTTCACCTTGCTTAAAGGCTAGCATCGGCTGATTGCGCTTAGAGTTGACAACTGGAATGGTTTGCCAGACTCCTTGGTTATTTTTTCTCTGCCAACCATCAAGTATTGACAAGCGCGATCGCTTTCTCAGCAGCTCAATAACTTGAGCCAATTCTTCAACTAAATTTTTTTCTAAATTGGACATCTTGCTTTAACTAGGTAATAGAGGAACCGACTTTTACGGCTTATTGTGGCTTTAAAGGATACAGATAAATTTTTGAAAGTGCCACGAAGCGGCATTTTCAAAAATTTATCTGGTTTTTATAAAAGCACAAAGCGCTTTACTGGCGTGGCGATGCTACTAAAAAATTGGTCTGTGAGTCTATTGTGGGCGATCGCTTTCTAAGTCAAAAATCACCTTTTGCCAATACCAAACTTCGGGCATATTAGGATGATCTTGCTTAGCAATATCGATCAAACGCTGGGCGATCGCCATGTTGCCGCCGACTAGCGCTAGCAAACGTTGTTGCAGTTCAATGGTGGGCATTTGCATCAAATCTATTGCTGCTGAGACATTTACCTGCTGTCGTTTTTGTGCTTTTGTTTGCTTCTCTAGTTCTGATTGCCAAAGATTAACGCGATCTATGGCATAGCGATAACGCTCCATAACGAATTGGGTAAACCAAATATTTGCCGCTTTTTGATAATCGTCAATCGCCCCTTGCAGATCGCCAAAGTCATACCTCGCCTCGGCGCGATCGCCATAAATTTGCGGATGCCCAGTTAGAGCTAGCGATCGCGAAAAATCTTCAATGGCAGCCCGATAGTCCTTTAGTTTGAGGTAAGCTTTGGCACGATTTGGATAGATCTCCGCATTGCTAGGATGCTCACGCAGTAGATCATTAAAGTCTGCGATCGCCCCTTGGGAGTCACCAATTTCCGATCTGATTTTACCTCTGCTAATTTTCACTTCAAGATTTTGTGGATCTAAAAATGTAGCTTGATTGAGATCTTTAATAGCTCCTTGAGCATCACCCAATTTGCCAAGAGTTAAACCACGCAGACAGAAGGCTTTGACATTTTGCGGATCGATTTGTAATAACCAATTTAGATCGATCAAAGCATTTGTATAGTCACCCCGATCAATTTTTTGCTGCACATTAACAAATACATCAACCATTGACGGTGGCAACAATGACTCCAATTGTTGATAACTTTCAATGCAGCGACGGCAGTTATTTTCATCACGTATTTCTAAAAATAAACTGGCTGCTTTTTTATAGGTAGCGATCGCCTTTTCAATTTGATTTTGTTGCTTATAGATTAAACCTAATAACTGATGGGCGATCGCGGATTGCGGATTGATTGCTAGAGCTTGGGAAATGTCAGCTTGGGCGGCGGTAATGTCTCTAGAGAGCAAAACCATACTCCTTGCAATGTATAGCTCAAAAGCTAGCGGATTAATCTTGAGGGCTTGATTATAGTCAGCGATCGCGCCTTGGCGATCGCCCAAATCGTACAAAACCAAGCCCCGTTGATAGTAAGCATTGACAAACTCAGGTTGAGCCGTAATCGCACAGCTAAACAACTGCACAGCACCATAGCGATCGCCTGCCTTGGCTTTAATCAAGCCCAAATCATAAAATTCAGATTCTTGGGTCATGATTTATATTATGCAATACAGCGCTTTATTAAAAACCAAGATATTTTTTGAAAGGCTTGCAAAGCAAGTCTTTCAAAAAATATCTTAGTTACAACCAGCCATTGATCGCAATATTATAAATATCTTAGTTACAACCAGCCATTGATCGCAATATTATCAAGCTTTAACTTTTCAAATTTATGTCGATCTCTCCCATCCTCAAAGCTGAAAATATTTCTAAATCCTTTGGTGGCATTCATGCAGTTAGCAACGCCAGAATTGAAGTGCCGACAGGCAGCATTACGGGTTTAATTGGACCAAATGGAGCAGGGAAAACAACATTTTTTGGATTGCTTTCTAATTTTCTGAAACCAGATTGCGGCACAGTCCAATTTAATGGGATGCCAATTCAAGGTAAACCACCCCACGCGATCGCTAAGCTAGGCATGATTCGGACTTTTCAAGTACCTCGGGTGCTATCAAGGCTAACAGTAGTCGAAAATATGTTGCTTGCCGCCCAAAATCAAGTGGGCGAAAAATTTTGGAATACTTGGTTTCAAGGTAAAAAAATTGATGTTCAGGAAAAAGAAAATCGTGAAAAAGCGAGACATATCCTTGAGTCTGTGGGTTTGAGCAGGATGGCAGATGATTATGCAGGTAGTCTTTCAGGAGGACAGCGCAAATTATTAGAGATCGCCCGCGCCTTAATGACCGATCCAAAGTTGATCTTGTTAGATGAGCCTGCTGCAGGTGTCAATCCTGCCTTGATTGAAGAGATTTGCCACTACATTCACAAGTGGAACCAAGAAGGTTTGAGTTTTTTGATTATCGAACACAATATGGACGTGGTTATGTCCCTATGCGATCGCATTTGGGTTCTATCCGAAGGTCACAATCTCGCCGATGGTTCTCCCTCCGAAATTCAGAAAGATCCTAGGGTTTTAGAGGCTTATTTAGGATCTTGACGCTAGTTAAGTAAGTAGGCAAAAGAAACCTTAAAACCCAAGAAGCTGTAGCGCACGCGCAGCGTGCGCTACAGCTTCTTGGGTTTAATTATGCTTGCCTACTTACAGCAATTTCCGAGCAAACAAACCACAATAAAATTTTTGCAAGGGTTGCTTCGCAACCCTTGCAAAAATTTTATTGGTTCTGGTTTGAGCGCGAAGCGTTGTAAGACTAAGAAAACCTAAAAAGTGGCACTTCTCGCGTTCTATCCTTACTCAGAGAGTTTTTAAAAGTGTTGCAAAACAACACTTTTAAAAACTCTTTTGAATTATGTTTAATAGTGAAGCAATGTTGCAAAAGACAGAAACTGCTGTCACAAGTCTTTGTATTACTATATACAGAAACTTCTTTGTTCCTAACTTTAAATGAAAATTATATTTTGTATACAGTATACAAAATTTTCATACTTTAGCAAGGTAATAATGCTTCATACTTTTCGGAAACAAATACGCAAGATTTCTCTAGTTGCTGCAACCGTAGCAATGCTTGCTGCTTGTAACTCGACTCCCTCCACCCCTACATCTGGAGATAGTGCTTCAGCGCCATCGACCACTTCAGCATCCCCACAGGCTGCAAGCACCGACAAAAAAGACAAACAAAATATTCGAGTGCAATTACCCTTCTTGAAGCAGAGTCTAGATGCGCCTTTGATTTGGGCGATCGAAAAAGGGTACTTTGCAGAAGAAGGACTAAATGTTGAGTACGAACGTGGCTTTGGCAACGCCGATACCATCAGCAAGCTGGGTACTGGCAAGTATGATATCGGCTTCAGTGATATCTACAACGCAATGGAATTCAATGATAAGAACCCTAGCGAAAAAATCATTGCTGTTGCTATGTATCAAAATAAAGCTCCATTCTCTATCATCACTTTTAAAGACAAGGGGATTAAGACTCCCGCCGACCTAGTTGGCAAAAAACTTGGCGCTCCCGCTGGTGATGGACCTCGTAAACTTTTCCCGCTGTTTGCTAAAGAAGTTAAAATTGCGCCAGACTCAGTTACTTGGGAAACAATGGAACCTAAACTGAGAGAAACTTTCCTGCTGCAAGGAAATGTTGACGCAGTTAGTGGTTTCTACACCTCGGTGATTCCTTCACTGATCAAAGGTGGTAAAACGATGGATGATATTCAAATATTCTTCTACGATGAATACGGTTTGGATTTCTACGGTAACGGCATTCTCGTTAAAGCTGACTTTGCAGAGAAAAACCCTCAAGCCATTAAGTCATTTCTCAAAGCGTATTTTCGGGGAATGCAAGAAGTTGTCAAAGATCCCACTGCTGCTGTTGATCTAGTTATCTCGACTGATCAGAGTAAGCTCATGGATCGCGATGCCGAAAAATTGCGCCTCAAGTTAGCGATCGAGCGGATGTATGTGACTCCTGAGCTAGAAGCGTCTGGGTTTGGTGGTGTGGATATGAAGCGTTTTGAAAAGAGCGTCGCTCAAACTGTTGAAGGGTTTAAGTTAAACCCTGTAACTGCGGCTGATCTGTTTACTGACAAGTTCTTACCACCTAAAGAGCAGCGCTTAGTGCCTCCAGCAAGTGAACGCAAGCCACTACTCTAGTCCTCGCAAACTATTCAACCAAAATGTTGCAATCTACAACTTCTGACTCATCGGAAACTGTCATTCCTCAAGCACCTTTGCTGGAATTTGACCATATCGGCTTAGAGTACCCATTCGGGGAATCGATGCGGCAGATTATTCAGGAAATTAATCTCAATATTAAACCAGGAGAGTTTGTCTCATTTGTAGGACCCAGTGGTTGCGGTAAGACTTCAATTTTGAGGATGGTTTCAGGGTTAAATCCCACCAAGATTGGTGAATTAAGGTGTCATGGTCAACCTGTGACTAAGCCTCTTAAGAATGTGGGAATTGCTTTCCAGAATCCTGTTTTGCTTCCTTGGCGGCGCACAATTGACAATGTTCTGCTCCCCCTTGAAGTCGTTCATCCATATAAGCGCGATTTTAATAAAAATCGTCAGCGATATCTTGATATGGCGCAAAAGCTACTCCAAGCTGTTGGATTAAAAGACTTTCAACAGCAGTTTCCTTGGCAACTATCGGGTGGTATGAGACAGAGAGCTTCTCTATGTCGTGCTCTAATTCACCAACCTGAGATTCTGTTGTTAGATGAACCTTTTGGAGCTTTAGATGCTTTTACTCGCGAAGAGATGTGGGTGATGCTACAGAATCTGTGGATGGAAGCGCAATGTGTGGGGATACTAATTACCCATGATCTACGAGAAGCCGTATTTCTCTCAGATACTGTCTATGTTATGAGTCCTCGTCCAAGTGAGATTGCCTTCGTACAGAAGATCGATCTACCGCGTCCGCGAACTCTTGAAATGTGTCTAAGCGATGAATTCGCCCACCTTGCGGCTGAGTTGCGTCGCCATATTCATAAGAATTAATACCAAAAGAAAACTTAAAACCTAAAAAGCTGTGGCGCACGCGCAGCGTGCGCCACGGCTTTTTGGGTTTTTATTATGCCTATCTGCTCATTAGATGAAAATCAGTTTTTACTTCATAAGGAATTTATATGCAGGGAACTATTGAAAGTGCTAAGCGATCGCCTAAAAAGTTTGATTTTGATGCTTTTTTGCAGACAAAATTGGCGACCATCTTGATGCCAAGTATCGCTACAATCCTGCTGTTTGGTCTATGGGAACTGGCAGTATGGGCTTTTGAGATCAAACCTTTTAATTTGCCCGCGCCTACTAAAATTTTAGAAGCAGCTATCAAGTTTGCACCACAACTTGCTGAAAATTCCTTGCGAACAGTTTGGACAACCTTTGCTGGATTTGCGATCGCTAGTGTAGTCGGCGTAGTTTTGGGCTTTTTAATTGGTTACTCAAGGATCATTTACCTCACCTTCTATCCCTTGTTAGTCGCTTTCAATACGATTCCTAAGTCAGCTTTGGTTCCACTCTTAGCAGTTTGGTTTGGGGCAAATGCCATACCAGCAATTGTTACGGCTTTTTTATTAGCGTTCTTTCCGATTGCTGTTAATGTCGCTCTCGGATTAGAAACGATTGAGCCTGAGATGAAAGACGTATTACACGCCTTGGGTGCATCTGACTTTGAGATTTTTTTGAAAGTTGGCTGGCCGCACACATTGCCCTACGTCTTTGCTTCTCTAAAGATTGCCGTTTCCTTTTCTTTTATTGGTGCTGTTATTGCTGAGTCGATCGCTTCTAATGCTGGATTAGGCTATTTGATTGTTCAAGCTGCCTCTGACTTTAATGTGCCTTTAGCTTTCGCGGCTTTGATCGCTCTGGCTGTCCTTGGTGTAATTCTTTACTCCATGTTTGTGGTCATTGAGAAAAAAGTTATCTACTGGGCTAGATAGTCAATATCAATGGTGCAAAGCACCGTGCATCCTAATTGTCTAACGAACCATAAAAAGCCCACAAGCACTGCCTTGCAGTGCTTGTGGGCTTTTTATG
>JBBQRB010000095.1:0-12773 GCA_038215315.1 Pseudanabaenales cyanobacterium | reverse complement strand
TCAAAATTGCTCTGGGAACTTGGGATCAAGGATTTGACTCAACGTATAAGGACAATCTGACGGTAAATCTGGATAGTCGAGAGGAGTTTCTCTCACAACTAACGATCGCGCTAATTTATAAGCATCAATCACTCCTTGATCTAGATAGGACTTTAAACTGGGATTGTCTTCTAAATGGAGATTAATGCGATCGCGTTGTTCGATAATTGTCGATCTCCAACTTTTACCGCGCAATTCAGGTTGAAAATCCCACTTTAGCAAATGACCAATTAGAACTCCTAAACGATTGCGAAGCTCTTGCTTTTGCTGCTTACCCAAAGATTCTATTTCCTCCACTAAGTTTGCTATATCTAAAGATTGCCATTGTCCAAGACTCAATAGTTTTGACTGCTCCAACGTCCAAGCATAAAAATCTGTTTCGTATAGGTCAGCAGCTAAATCATATTTTTTTGGCGTTGGTAATTCTAGTTTTGACTCAATCATAATCTTCTAACCTGCAACCTAGTATTTACAATCAAGAACTTACAATATTTCTCTCTAATCGTTCAGCAATTCAAAATCTGATTATAAGCTGACGATTTATATCTAGTCCTACTGACTCGCGATTTTGTCAATCTGCCAAGCAACAGGTTCAAAATCATCATCATTAGCGATCGCACTTAACTGGCAACAGGCACTCTGAGCTTAGCCAATGATTTTTGCAACCCGCTAGGCTTAATATATTACTGATCGTATGAGGCTGAAGTTTTGTTAAGCTAGATCGGCAATGCTTTTAAGCTCTATTACTTCGCTAACTACAAACATGGTCAATTTGGTTCAAACTGTCAAACCCACGATCGCATTTTCTCACTTGGGTTGTGAAAAGAACCGTGTCGATACAGAGCATATGCTTGGTCTACTGGTGCAGGCAGGCTATCAAGTCGATAGTAACGAAGAACTAGCTGACTATGTAATCGTCAATACCTGTAGTTTTATCGAGGATGCTCGCCGTGAATCTGTAAGAACATTGGTTGAGCTTGCAGAGATGGGTAAACGTATTGTGATTGCTGGTTGCATGGCGCAACATTTTCAACAAGAATTACTAGATGAAATTCCTGAAGCCGTTGCTCTAGTTGGTACAGGCGATTATCAAAAGATTGTCGATGTCATCGAACGTGCTGAAAAAGGCGAGCGCGTCACAGAAATTACTCAAGTCCCCACCTACATCGCCGATGACACGATCCCGCGCTATCGCACTACTAATGAAGCCGTTGCCTATGTCCGTGTCGCCGAAGGATGTGACTACCGATGTGCTTTTTGTATTATTCCGCATTTGCGCGGGGATCAGCGATCGCGCACGATTGAATCAATTGTCACTGAATGCGATCGCCTTGCGCTTGAAGGCGTAAAAGAGATCATTCTGATCTCGCAAATTACAACTAACTACGGACTAGATATTTATGGTCAGCCTCGTCTTGCAGAGCTTTTAACGGCTCTCGGACAAGTCAATGTCCCTTGGGTGAGAATGCACTATGCCTATCCAACAGGATTAACTCCCAAGGTAATCAACGCCATGAAGTCTACTCCTAATGTCGTGCCTTACCTAGATTTACCGTTGCAACATTCACATCCAGATGTGTTGCGGGCGATGAATCGACCTTGGCAAGGACGAATCAATGACAAGATCATGGAACAAATCAAGGGATCATTACCCGATGCGATAACGCGCACTACTTTCATTGTCGGCTTCCCAGGCGAAACCGAAGAGCAATTTGAGCATTTACTCGAATTTGTAGAGCGTCACGAATTTGACCATGTTGGCGTATTTACCTTCTCGGCTGAAGAAGGAACCGCAGCTTTTGACTTACCTGATCAGTTGCCTGAAGAAGTCAAACAAGAGCGTCGCGATCGCGTCATGATCGCTCAACAGGAAATTTCTCTAAAAAGAAATCAGCTAGAAGTTGGTAAAACTGTCGATGTATTGATTGAGCAAGAAAATCCTGACACTGGCGAACTAATCGGACGATCAGCAAGATTTGCCCCAGATGTCGATGGCGTTGTCTATGTTTCTGATCCCCTATCAAAAGCTAGTCTTGGCTCAATTTTTTCTGTAAATATCACCGCCGCAGACCATTACGACCTATTTGGAGAGATTGTTTAGGTACTTGCGTGAATTAGGCTTCGACTTGATTTTTTAGCAACCTTAAGTGATGTGCGGTTTTGCTGCACATCACTTAAGGTTGCCAGAAAGGGCGTATGTATTCATAAACACATCGGCTTAAAAATTAATCATGCAAGATGAAAACTAACTTTTATATAACTTTTTACTTTCCTTTTACTAACCTTTGTATATCTATTAGGGATAGATTAATTCTTAAAAGGGTGAATAATGAGTGACAAGAAACAAAAGATGTATTGGCTAAGTCAATCAAGTCTGTTTTGCTTTCAAGCGATCAAAGCAACGGTTTAATTATTCTCTCAAAAAAGTTGAAAGGAAGAAAAATGGACACAATCACTAAAGTCAATCAAGTATCCTTCCACCCAAGCTTAGGTCAGAGACAAGTCTTTGTTATCAAATTAACCAACAGTAAATTCGACAACTTCGCAGGATCGGAACTGTTGCTCAAAATTGAGTCATGGGTTTCTGCAAACGTAATGATGAACAATCAAGATGTTCCTATGTTGATCATTGATATGGAGAATGTTGATTTTATTGATAGCCAAGGTTTGAACAAGCTATTGGCAGCTCTAAGAATTATGCAATCCCAAGACAGTAATCTTTTACTTTGTTCTCTACATACTTCTGTACGTCTTGTGTTTGAAATCACAAGAATTAATCAGCTATTTGCCATTTTGCCTAGCTTTGAAGATTTTGTACCAACCAGCAAAGATGTAGATATCGCACTCTTAAGTCGTTAGTCGTTTATAACCAAAACAAGAGGGAGTTGCGGCGCTTCTTGCACCGCAACTCCCTCTTGTTTTTTATGCTCTCTGAGCTATATAGCGCTATTTTTTATAGCTGTCGCCACTTGTGTTAGAACAAGCAAAAGCCCAAGGAGACTAAGTTGCGGCGCGAAGCGCCGCAACTTAGTCTCCTTGGGCTTCATGTCCTCACTTGGCGACAGATGTATCAGGACAAATCAAAAATCCAAAAGAGAGAGGCGGCGCGGAGCATCGCCTCTCTCTTTTGGATTTTAGCTAAGGCATTCTTAATAATCTGATTTGGGCAATGATGAAGATAGCAGGAATAATTCGCCCATAATTAGTAGCGATCGCTCGCCAGCCCAGATCTGCAAAAAATAAACCCCATAGTGCAGGTGTAACCACCGAAAATACAGCCCGCGCCGCCGTGTACTGAGTCGCGGCAACGGTCATGCCTCGCTTAGCGATATATGTTCCGACATAGGCATTGATCCGAGTGGCGATCGCAGTTCCGCCCGTCTTTAAGACCTCGTAGCCAACTTGATACGAAGCAAAGTGCCAAGCTACTTGTTTCGCCAAAGTATTTAACACGGCGGAACGCAACACTGTACTAACCGCGATCGCGCTACCTCCTTTGACTAAAAGACTCATCGGGTTACGCTGAGCATCAGGAGGCAAAGATTTTTGAAGATCTGATTCTGTAAGAGCGGCTTGCATCGATTCATCAAGATTGGAACGCTCTTTAAGTGATAGCTTTTTCCACGAATTATTGATCAAGTTAAGAAATAACTCAGATTCAATATCCTCGATGTTTTGATTTTTGGAATATTTGATGTTGAGATGTTGGCAAACTCGCTCTAAAACTTGGCGATAGCTTACGTTGCTTGTCTGGCGGCGTAAAACTGTAAACCCATCGGCAGCTAGAAATTTAAATCGCTTAGCGATCGCTTCTATTAATTCATCGCGATCCCAGCTTTGCAACTCTTGAACTGGTGGACTAACCACATAGTCAAGGGGATTGAACTTGCGCCGAAATAGAATATCTGCAATTTGGTGTAGCTCATCGTCAGTTGCCAACTCCAAAACACCGCTTAATTCATCCATTGCGATCACTTATTTATAACGAGCAGTATGTCAAGCTCTCAAATTTTATTACTAATATGGCTGTCGTCGCTTGGATTGGGAAATTAAACTTAAGAAATGAAGGGCAGTGCTTTGCACTGTCATTCATTTTAAGCCTGTTGACTTTGCAATTGTTCTATTTCTCGGATCACCCTAGTTTGGCTAGACAAGAGATGTTTGCTGATAGCAGCCAAAGCACAATCCGCATCCGATTGCACAATCGCCTCGTAAATATAGCGGTGTTCAGAGCAAATGTCCAAGACTTTAAGATTTTGCTGCACTGTTTGCATCCTTAGGAGCGCCATCTTGTCAAACAATTGATCAAGTAAAAGCGCTAGCCAAGGATTACCCGAACATTCCGCGATCGCGCGATGAAATTGATAGTCAATATGCAGCAACTGGTAGCTGGTTAATTGATTTGGTTGCTGTTCGATTGCTTTATCTGCCTGTTGGATTGCTAACTCAATCTTGGCTAATTGTTCTAAGCTAGAGTTTTTGCAAGCCTCCGCGACAGACTCTTGTTCTAAAACCAAACGACAACGATATAAATATTTGGCATCAGCAGTTGAAAAGCTAATCACCCTAAGATTGCCATTTTCGTCAATGACGACTAGCTGCTCTTGCTGCAACTGTTGTAGAGCCTCACGAATTGGAGTACGACTAACCTGTAGTTTCTCCGCAATCTGTGTTTCGATAAGACGAGATCCCGCTAAAAATTCTCCAGACAAAATTGCCGAGCGTAAAACCTGATAGGTCTGCTCTCGAAGCGGCTGTGATCGCTGTAGAGGTCGTGATGAAGAGATCAAGATGTTGACAATCTCCTAAAGAACTTTATCTATGATTTTGGCTATTTTAGACGCTGCTAGGTTATGAGGATAAGAATAAAGCTGTGACGCACGCGCAGCGTGCGTCACAGCTTTATTATGCATACCTGAATTCATCTAATGCGATATCGCTCGAAGCACGATATTTTAGTCATTTCTATCTTAAGTTTGTGTATACAGTATATTGTATTCAATAAGTAATACTTAACACTTCTTAGAGAAAAATCCATTTTATGATGTTGACATTACCCAAGTTAAAAGTAAATCGAGATCGGCTTGATCTGAGTATTACTGAGCTAGCAGAAATTGGGAAGCTTGCAAACGGTGGGGTTTGCCGTCTTGCCTTCTCTGACGCAGACATTAAAGCTCGCGAGCTAGTAAAGATTTGGATGAAAGAAGCGGGTATGACGGTCAGAACTGACGCGGTTGGCAACATTATTGGGACTTATGCAGGCAAAGAAGAAAGAATCGCAGCTTTGGCGACGGGGTCGCACATTGATACAGTACCCATTGGCGGACGCTACGATGGTTGTTTAGGTGTGTTGGCGGGAATTGAAGTGGCACGAGTACTTCAAGAAAGCCAAACGCGGTTGCGTCATCCCTTTGAGGTAATTGTATTTAGTGACGAAGAAAATAGTGTAATTGGTTGCAAGGCGATCGCAGGTAATGCCCCTAAAGACCCCGAACGCTATCGCCGCAAGGATGGTACGGATATTCAAACCTGTTTGCAGAGGGTCGGTGGTGATTGGGACAAGTTAGATACTGCTCAACGCGATCGCTCAGAAATTGCTGCCTTTGTGGAACTCCATGTAGAACAGGGCGGCGTATTGGAAGCAAAGAATAAACAGATCGGCATAGTCACGGGCATTGTCGGGCAGTATCGCTATATGGTGCAGATTGTTGGTCGCCCTAATCACGCTGGCACAACGCCAATGAATGTGCGAAAGGATGCCCTCGTTGCAGCATCACAGCTAGTTTTAGTGATCAATCGCCTTGGTGTCGAAACCATTGGCGATCAAGTAGCTACGGTTGGACATTTGACCGTATCGCCCAATGGGACAAATGTTGTGCCCGCGTTGGTGAATTTGAGTATCGATTTACGCGATCTCTCTGAGGAGAATCTGCAATATTTGATTACAGAAATCGAGAAAGAAGCAATGGCGATCGCCGCAAATACTGGTACTGAGATCACCTTTGATCAGAAACTCCATGTTCTGCCCACCCTCGCTAAACCTGAACTAATGGCAACGATCGCCGATGTTTGCAAAAAAATCGATCTTAGCTATGACTATTTGCCTAGCCGCGCAGGACATGATGCTCAAGAAGTTGGGCGCTTTACCGACATGGCAATGATTTTTGTGCCTAGTCGTGATGGCATTAGTCACTCCGAAGAGGAGTACACATCATCAGAGCAATGCGCTCAAGGGGCTGAAGTATTGTTGCAGACAATTTTGGCGATGGATAAGAGTTATTAAAAAGCTCAAACATAAAACCTATGACAACCCTCCTCATCAAAAATATTCATACCCTCGTCACGATGGATCGCGATCGCCGTGAGTTAAAAAATGCCGCGATCTTAGTCAGGGATCAGGCGATCGCAGAGGTGGGATTAACCTCAGAACTGCCTGATACTGCTGATGAAGTATTGGATTTAGGCGGTAAGCATATTGTGATGCCAGGCATGGTCAATACCCATCACCATTTCTTTCAAGTCCTCACCAAAGTGATCCCCGCCGCCCAAGATTGCAGCCTCTTTAATTGGTTACAAAACCTCTATCCCATCTGGGGTAATCTCAACTCAGAGGCGATCGCCATCAGCGCTCAAATGGCGGCAGCAGAACTCATCCTCTCAGGTTGCACCACCGCTAGCGATCACCTCTATATCTATCCCAATGATTGCAAGTTAGATGATGAAATTGCAGGCCTTCAAGAAATCGGAATGCGCTTTCATGCCAGTCGTGGCAGCATGAGCCTCGGTGAGAGCCAAGGCGGACTCCCCCCAGATCATCTAGTCGAAAAGGAATCTGACATACTCAAGGATTCGCAAAGACTAATTGAAACCTATCACGATTCACAGCGCTTCTCGATGTTGCGGATTACCCTTGCCCCCTGTTCGCCCTTTAGCGTCACTCCCGATCTGATGCGTGAATCAGCAAAAATGGCGCGTTCTTATACCAGTGTGCGTCTACATACCCACCTCGCCGAAAATAAATCCGATGTTGATTACAGCCTCGCTAAATTCGGTAAAATTCCCGCCGACTTTGCCGAGTCAGTTGGTTGGCTAGGTGATGATGTCTGGCACGCGCATTGTGTCAAGCTCACCGATGACTCGATCCAAAAGTTTGGGCGCACAGGTACAGGCGTAGCCCATTGTCCTTGTAGCAATATGCGCCTTGGCAGTGGCATCGCGCCGCTCCGCAAAATGCTCAATCATGGTGTGCCTGTGGGACTGGGTGTTGATGGTTCCGCATCTAATGACACAGGAAATTTTTTGCAGGAAGCACGAACTGCTTTTTTATTGGCTCGAGTCAATGAATGTGACCCCACATCGATGAGTGCGCGGGAAATCTTAGAAGTTGCCACAATTGGCGGTGCGCGGGTATTGGGTCGTGATGATATTGGCGCGATCGCTCCGAATATGGCGGCAGATTTTATTGCTTTTAATATCGATCAGTCCCAGTTTGCAGGCGCACAGCATGATCTCGTTTCCGCCTTGATTTTCTGTCCGCCCCCATCGGTTGACTACAGCTTTATCAATGGTCGCAAAATTGTTGATCAAGGTCAATTAACAACTCTGGATTTGCCAATGCTGATCGAGAAGACAAATAAAATTGCACGAAAGTTAGTCGAAAATCTGCATTAAGTAGGTTGGCGAAATAAAACCTTAAAACCCAAAAAGCTATGGCGCACGCTGCGCGTGCGCCATAGCTTTTTGGGCTCTGGGTTTTATTTCGCCAACCTACTTAAAGGGCAAGCAAAATCTGGTATTACCAGATTTTCCAATCGTCCCAATCGAGATTAAAAATGGAAGTATTGGGAAAAGCAGTGGGGTTATTGTTTTGATTGAGCTTTTGTTGTAACTCAATTAATTTGGGACTAACCCTTGGTAAGCTCTCTACTAATTGATAGGGAAGTAGTCCTTCGGATAGCGCAAAGCTGGCGGTTGTGGCAGCCGCAGCCCCAACTGACCACTCGTAAGAATGGACGCGATAGCCTGCGGCAACGATATAACTAAAAGCGATACTTTTGCCCGAGACAATCAGATTATCGACTTGTTGAGGAATCAGCGATCGCAAAGGAATTTGTCCTGGATAGGCAGGGCTATGACCATTACGCACTCCTTCCCGTTCAGTATTACCAGCTTTTTCCACTGGATATTCACTTAGACATGGATGAAAATCTAAATAGTACTGAGCAATGCCCACCGCATCAGGATAAATCGTGGAACGGGTGCGGCGCTTGATCTCTGCGGGTGGCGTATCGTTCCTGATTGCCGAGGCTGTTCCTATACCTGCGATCGCTTTCCACAGATGGCGATACTTCTGCTCAGGAAGATTATTTTGATAGAACTCAGAGCCAAAATCTACCCGCGATACATCCACTTCTGACATCGTAAAACCATCGGAATAACCATAGGAAGGACGACCGACAATTCTTCTAGATTCACGGATATAGGGATATTTAGAAAGTCCATGTTCTGTTCCCATTGGCGAATCTACACCTGTAAGTAAACGATGATTGGGAAATGGCTTTTTCCAGCCAGTTGTTTGTTGTGAATCGGTAGTACCAGCAACTAGCCAGTAATAGAACCCAAGGGCAATTTCTTCGCCACTTTTGAGAGTTTCCTGTCGCAATCCACCCATCCATCCCTGAGGATCTAGCTGCCCCATTTGTCGTAATTGATTGCGAGAGTAAATCAGATTATCGCGATCGCTACCAGGGCGATAGTCATTACCCCATACCCAATTTTGCATGGAGATATCGCCTGTCTTCATCGGCGAAACGCCGAAAGCATTTTTCTGGTTGGTCTTATTTTCGGACTGGGCGCTCCAGATGCGGCGATAGGTAAAGATTGTATCAAAGTTGGCTAGATTCGGTTTGGGGTCAGAGCCGTAGTAGGGAGCATAGCGATCGTAAAAATCGGGCTTAGTTTGGGGCTGGGGTTCCGCAGTTTGTTCCATCGCAAAGGTGTAAGTGAAGCCCTGAGTGCAGTAAGCATCGTTTTTGGTAACTGGTGACGATGGATTGAGGTGCGATCGCGGATCAATACCCAAACGATAGGGAACATCAGCAAGGGCGATGATTTCACCCGTTTCTGTGGAGTCAATTACAAACCAGTTACTAGAAATTTGACTCTGTGGGTTAGCTTTCTCCTGTTGCCATGGCACAAATCGAATTACTTCTTTGCTTAATCTTGCCGAATCTTCGTAACGATAGGCATCTTCGATAATTGTGGATAGTAAAACTGAACTTAAAGGCGCGGTATTTGGTGCAGGTCGATGCTGAATCGCGATCGCGCCGTTAATCAACTTGCGATCAGGATTCATTTCCAGATTCTTAATTACAGTATTAGGAAACCACTTGAGTTTGCCTTTACCTTTCCGTTCCGCTTCCTGAAGCATCTCCACCAAAATCGTTTGGGCGGTATTAGGAATGAAGCAGGAAACACTCACCCAGCAATCACCCGCATTCAATTTGCCATACTCACGCTCAATCTGTTTCCGAAATTCGGTATAGCCTTGCGGAAAGAACCATAGACTGCGTTGTTTTTTAGCTTCATCGAGTGCTGATGTTCCCTGCGCTGTCAGTTGTCCACCTACCCAATCCGTAATCTCGGTCAAGCAAACCGTGCGTCCCGCCAGCAGCCCCTCGTAGGCGGCGGCTGTCCCCGCCACACCACCGCCCACGATGAGGATTTCACAAGCCTCTTCGCGATTTGGGCTATCAGCCTTTGAGGTTTGGGCGATCGCGCCATCAGTAAGGAACCATAGACCTAGCGCGATCGCAGTTAAATATTTATAAGACATTGCCATTTGATTAACTCTAAACTTCATCTTCAATTTCTATAGCGCTCGTAAAATTTAAGTTTTTTAAGTATAACTGTCATGAACTTGCTAAGTAGGCCCGTAAAAGAAAACTTAAGATCCAAAAAGCTGTGGCGCACGCTGCGCGTGCGCCACAGCTTTTTGGATTCCATTTGTTTAGTGCCGAAGGCGCTAAACAAATGAAATTAGTAATTGCCTCGTTTACCTCGCCTTAAACTGAAGACAGTAAGATTAGACTGTGACACGGCTATTTCATCCATTGATTGAAGACCTATGAGTATTAAGCGCAGAGAATTTTTGACTTTTCTAGGTGGTATCAGTGGCGCGATGCTGTTTGATGTCATGCCTCGCGATCGCACTTCCCGATTTTCACTACCCTTTATAGAATCTAATCAAGCTCTGGCAGCGCCCCTATCAAGTTTGAGCTTTAAACCAGTTAAGGGAACGATGCCATTATTTACGGATGCGATCGATAGTGCAAAGCAAATAGATGCTTACCGTAATTTTGAAGTTGTCGATGATCTCGTTCTGCCTGAAGGCTTTACCTATGAAGTGATTGCAGCTTGGGGCGATCGCGTTGGTGATTCGCGATTTGGCTATAACAATGATTATCTATCGCTAATTGAGACAGGCGCAAATGAAGGCTATTTAACCATTAATTTTGAATATATCAGCAGTATTCCTTGGGAAGAGTCTTACCGTAAAGTGATTGGGAAGTCCTTGCCCTTTAAGGAAGTTGCTGAAGAGCTAAAAGCCATGGGCAGCAAAGATATCAATGCTTGGGCTTTGGCTGAGGCAAGTCCTCTCAAGGATAAAATCAAGGCGATCGCTAAGGAAGCCTTAATCGATCTGGGTATTGGGGTAATCTCGGTACGCCGTAATCCTGACGGCAAATGGGAACGGACTTACTCACAAGCCGATCGCCGCATTACAGGAATCTCAGGCTTAGAGGATGGACGCTATCTCAAGTCAACGGGTCCTGCTGTGGATATTTTCCGCAAGACCAAAGGCTTGGGCTATACCGATAAATTAGGCGATCGCATTATTGGCACATTCAACAATTGTGCAGGCGGCACTAGTCCTTGGGGAACCGTGTTTAGTGCGGAAGAGAACTTTCAGAACTTTGTGCCTGAGCCTGTGATGGCAGATGGTACATCCTTTGATCCTAGCAAAAAGAAGTTTAGCAAAGATGATGGTGAATTAAATGGAGTCGGCAATCCCTTCGGTATGGCTGGCAATAAGTACGGCTGGATGGTGGAAATCGATCCCGCCAATCCCGATGACTATGGCACTAAGCACACATGGCTAGGACGCTTTCACCACGAAGCGGTCGGGATTCGTGCTGAAGCGGACGAGCCGCTAGTTTTTTATTCGGGTTGCGATCGCCGAGGTGGACATCTTTACAAGTTTGTCAGCAAAGATATTATTAAAAAAGCCACAGACAAGAGCAATTCTAAATTATTAGAATCAGGAATGCTCTACGCCGCCAAGTTTAATGCTGATGGGACGGGGAAATGGATTGCCTTAAAATCTACTACTGCCGTAAATCCTGATCAGCCTGAAATCCACGCAGGGAATATGATTCCACTGCCGCAGCGTCCAGAGGGTGGCGTTTTCAAGGCAACTAAGTCTGAAGAAATCAGCGAATTTAAGTCTAGGTTCAAAACCTTGGACGATCTCTATGAAGGAAGCGATCGCGAAAAGCAAGGTGCAATCCTGATCGATGCCCATTTTGCGGCTAATGCTGCTGGCGCGACCTGTACAGCCCGTCCTGAGGATACCAAAGTAGCCCCCGATGGCTCACTCTTTGTCACCTATACATCAGGTTTGCCCAGTGGAGAAGATGGTAGCCCTGACCTTCGCATCTTTAAAGGAAGCGATGGTAAAGCTTTTGAGTATGGCTGGATTATGCGCCTCAATGAACAGGACAACCGCCCTGAAGCAATGACTTTTAAATGGTCGATGATTGCCACAGGTGGCGAACCTGCTGATGGCGGCTTGGGCTTTGCTAATCCTGATAACATTGCGATCGATAACGGCGGCAATCTTTGGATGGTCACGGATATATCCACCGACAAGTACAATCTCGCTATTCCCAGTCGCATAGATGCCTCGGGCAAACCTGTCAGCCAATCAAACTTGCGAGGACTTTTTGGCAACAGTTCCATTTGGTACTTGCCCACCTCTGGCGCAGACATTGGCAAAGCTTTCCTCTTTGGCTTTGGCCCGATGGAATGTGAAACCACTGGACCTTGCTTCACCCCTGATCAAAAGACGCTATTTCTATCAATCCAGCACCCAGGAGAAGTCAGAGGTATGCGGAAAGACATGGCATTTGAGTCGCGTCAGTTTGCGATCAAAACCACCGATGGCAAAGAATTTATGCAAACCCGCAAAGTTCCCCTCGGCTCCAACTGGCCATCACTCAAACCAAATGATCCACCTAAGTCTGCGGTAGTCGCTATTCGTAAGATTAGTAATTTTGTCTAGCTACAGCGCTTTGCTCTCAAAAATCTTATTGGTTCGTTTGATCGAAAATTTCTATAAAAGCCAACATAGAGTTGTGGGGGGGGGGGGGGGGGGGGGGGGGGGGGGGGGGGGGGGGGGGGGGGGGGGGGGGGGGGGGGGGGGGGGGGGGGAACCACGAGAACGGGAGCGGTGCGGATTTTCGAGAGTACCCACGTCATAACAACATCCTTTGTTTATGGGTCGAGGCGTGATCGATTGGCTGATCGAGTGTTCACTTCTGGTCGGTTCGCCACCGGACAGATGGAAACGTTGAGTTCAGTATTGCGACAGTGAAGTCAGTGTAAGTCTTGGGAAGTGCGGTGCGACCGATCGACTCCGCATGCCCGTCAAAAAACAGGACATTGGTGTATCT
>JBBQRB010000094.1:0-12775 GCA_038215315.1 Pseudanabaenales cyanobacterium | reverse complement strand
TCGCTAAATTTGGGGCTGGTGAGGCTGATCGTTGCGCCGAAGCGAGAAACGTTATCTTTAGCGCAGCAGTTGGTGGAGCGGGTCAGGCAAGCAGACAGAGAAAGGATGGTAGAATTTATTGAGACAGTTTTGCTGTACAAGTTTCCCCAAATGAGTCGAGATGAGGTTGAGGCGATGTTTACGGTAAGTGATCTCAAGAAAACAAGAGTATATCGGGACGCACTCCAAGAGGGCAAGCTTGAGGGCGAGAAGATTGGGGCGCAGCGTGGTCAAATATTAGGGCTAAAGCAGGCTGCGGTGCGGTTGCTGACGCGGAAGTTTGGTAAAGTTTCGCTGAGGGTCTTAAAGCGGCTTGAGAAGTTGTCGGCTGAGCAGCTAGAGGATTTGGCTGAGGCGGTGTTTGATTTTGAGAAGGTTGCGGATTTGGATTTGTGGTTGAAGGCACATTAGCGATCGCAAAAAATTTACCGCCATTAAATCCCGTAGGGGCATAGCATTCCCGCGACTATTTATAAATTTTCAGATCCTCTCATTCGGGAATTCTTTGCCCAAACCTTGCAACGTCGGGAAAACCTGACACGCGGGGGAGATTTGTTGCAAATAAGAGGGTTAAGCATTTGCGAAGTTATATTTCTGTGATGAGTTTAGGAATGGTGGCGCAAATGCTTAACCCATACAGGGTTATTTGTGATTTTGATGTTTTTTATTTTTTGCGATCGCCCTACCGATGAACACAATGCGATCAAGGAAAAATTGTGGTTCACTGCTATCTCAAACTAGCCATAGCGATCGCACTTCAACCAGAACATGAACAATTTATCTAAGCCCAGCTCGCCAAAGAGGATGCGACCTTTACTTGATACTCCTTGAAGGTAATCAAAATATTGCCTAGCATAGCTTTCATCGAATCTCTCTAGAAATTATTTACTGCATTAGGGAAAGCTAGAACGACTAAGCAGTAAGGTACTTTCAGATGAATTAGAAGCTGTACGCTAAATTCTCACTAATTCTGAGCCACTAGGAGATTTACGGACATGGATTTGGGTGGGTAAGCGATCAGCGAGAGCTTGAATGTGCGTAATCACACCAATCAGTCGATCCTTTTGGCGCAGTGATTCCAGAATCTGGGTTACAGATTCGAGGGTTTCGCTATCGAGAGTTCCAAAACCTTCATCTAAAAATAGGCTGCCCAGCTCAACCCCCATTGCCAGTTTTTCAGATAGGGCTAACGCCATTGAGAGAGAAGCCGCAAAAGTCTCGCCACCAGATAAAGTACGGACGCGGCGCTTTTCACCACCATTCCAATTGTCTGACACCCAATAGTCGCCGCTTTCAATTTGGAGAAGATAGCGATCTTCAGAAAGTTGCTTCAACAATATGGAAGCACGGGTTGCCAGTTCCTGCTGCAAACTATCGAGAATGTATTCTTGAAACTTATCCGATCGCAAATCTTGGGAGAGGGTGTGATAGGTTTGCTCTTGAGCTTGCAGAATATCCTTACGCTCACCGATCGCTTGTGCTGCTTGCCTTTGTTGAGCAGCCTGTTCTAGCCAAGCCTTGAGTGAAGCCCGATTTTCGCTTGCTTGATGCAATTCCTGCTCTAGTTGCTGGATCGTATCACGCAGACTACTGATCGCTTGTGCATCGGTAGATCGATCAGCGATCGCTTCCCTAATAACTTGTAGGCGCGTGGTCAAATCCTGCACCTGACGCTGATAGTCTTCGATTTGCTGTTGCCACGTTTCGATTTGCGATCGCCCAGTTTGAGCAGAGAGAAACTGCAACTCCGTAAAGTTTAGTTTGTCCAGTTCATTTTGCCAGTTTTCTTGATTTTGCCCGTCTTCGGCAACTGTTAGATCGTGATCCTGTTTGGCTTTAATTGCCGTAGCTTCACGCTTAACAAAATTTTCACGGGCTTGCTGGTAAGCTGTTTCCGCATTCTGTAAGCGATCGCGTAGTTCTACTTTTTGGGTGGAGACTTCTTGACGCAACGCTTCGTAACTTTTACCCAATGTGATCACTTGTAATTGTGCAGCAATCTCTTGCAGTTGTGACTGGCGCTGAGATTTTTCTTGAGTAGCACTTTGAAGTTCTAATTCCGCAAGTTTGAGATTATCTTGATTGGCAATTAGCTTAGTTTCTAGGTTCCAAGAGATACTTACTAACTCATTTTTAGCAGTGCTTAGTTTTTGGTATTCCTCTGCTTGCTGTTCAAGTTCTTGGCGATCGCCAAGAATAACTTCAGATGTCCAATCAGATTGCAGGATTTGGCTAATTTGATGATGCAAACTTTGAACTTGAGTTTCCATCTCATAAATCTCTTGCGATCGCTCTTTGCCTTGCTGCTGCAAGTTCGCTAAATTAGTGGCAATCTTTACTTTGTCTTCACGCAATTTTACTAACTGACCCTCAAAAGTATTTTTCTGTTTCTTGAGTTCTACTGTGCTAATCAATTCTATTTCTACAAGTTCTGCTAATCCTTCAATAGAATAAATGCTATGGCAAACAGGGCAGTTGTCGCCGTCATGGAGTTCGGCGCGTACAGCATTGACATGATTGCTCTGCAACGCTTGCAAATTTGAGGATTCAGCTTTGACTAGTTCTGCATTGGCTCTATTAAAGCTATCTTCTGATTGGGTAAAGGATTGTTGGTTTTTTGCTAATTGCTGCGTCAGTTTATCCCTTTCTGACTGCAATTGCATGAGTCTATTCTGTTGCTTGATGAGGCTATCTTTTCGCATCTGCCACTGTGCAAGTGGCTCCGCACATTGCCGTAAACTTTGAAGACGCTTGGGATTATTGCCAGAATTAGCGATCGCTAATTCTATTTCTTCTAACTTTTGAGCAGTAGCTTGCAAATTTACCGCAGATTGCTCTTGCGCTTTGGTTGCTTTTGCAAAGACTTGCGATCGCTCTTGAAAATTTTGATTAGCTCGATCTAATTCTGATGTAAATTGCTGCTGCTGTGTGTAGAGATTTTTAGCTAGTGCTAGGCTGCTCTCTTGGATAGCGATTTGCGCTTGAGACGTATGGTTGTCGTCACGAGTTTGATTGAGAATCTGTTGCTGTGATTCTAATTGAGACTGAGATTGGGTTAGGATTTGATTTGATTTTGCTAGTTCAGCGATCGCTGTTTTTAAGCGCTGACGACTCGATTGCAAAATTGTCCAAGTTCCTACGATCGCGTTAGCCAGATGAGCGTGGCGCAATTGCATTTCTAAGGATTGAACTTGATCGGCATCCTGTTGTATCTCCGCTAGTTTGGCTGATATCTGCATCTGCTGCTGAAGTTGAGCAAATAGCATCTCTTCTGATTCTAGTAATTTGCGATTTTGTCTATTCCTATTCTCCAATTCAGGAATAGTTGTCTCCAGATTTGCTAATTCCTGTTGCTGCGTTTCAATTTCTGCTAGCGTTGGTGCTTGCATTCCTTCGAGAACGTTCTCTAACCCTTCACGCTCTGACTTGTAGCCACTAGTGCGATCGCTTGCCTCTTTTCGCATCTGCTCAAAAATTTGAAATCCTGCAAGCGATCGCAATATCTCGCGACGCTTACTAGCCTCACCCTTAAGAAATTCATCAAATTGTCCTTGTGGCAAAATAATGACACGCGTAAACGTATCAAAATCCATACCAATGATCTCCTCCACTTTCTCAGTGCGATCGCGACGTTCCCATTCACCATCGACTAATTTATCGAGTAGAAACTTTTTCTCATCGGTTTTACCACGATTGCGCCATGTCCGAATTACCTTATACTCAGTCTGACGGATCTCAAATCGAAATTCTACTTTTAATTGGGTGGCTCCTTGACTAACTAATTCCCTTGATGAATTGGGCTTTTGAGCAACCTTGTCATAGAGCGCAAAGGTGATCGCATCTAAAAGCGAAGTTTTGCCAGCCCCCGTTGCGCCTGTAATTGCAAATAAATCAAGACAAGAAAAATCGAGAACCTGCCGAGAGCGAAAGCTAGTAAATCCTTCAATAATTAGCTCAATGGGACGCATCGCTGAACTCCATGTATAAATTTTTAAATGCTTCGACGACATCGGGTGCAAGATTCTTTTCGCGATCGCTATAGAATTTTTGAAACTCTAGAAGTGGATCAAAGCCATTTTTCTCTTGTGGTTCTGCGATCGCTTCCACAACGCTTTTAATTAGTTTCGGCTCTACCATTACGGCCTGTGGGCAGACTTTACGCACCTGATCCGCCAATCCTATGGGCGGCACATCGACTGCAATCACAAACTTTAAATGACCCTCGTAATCTCGATTTGCTTCTAAACTCTCTTCTAAGTTATCTAGGTTACATTCCACTCGCTTTAATGGTTTCTGGCAACTGATCGGCTGAAACTTTACCTTGGCAGGTCGTCCCGTTTCTACTTCAATCAAATTAAATCCTTTTTCTTCTCCCACCTCACCGAAATCCACTTGAATTAAAGAGCCTGAATAGTAAGTTGGTGCAGCATTGGGGATCTGCTGCGGTCGATGAATATGTCCTAAACCAACATACTGACATTCAGAAGGAATCGCTTGCCCTGAAAAGCTATAAATATCACCGCTATAATACGCCGCCTCCGAACCCGTAAACTTGGCTCCGTCAATGGTCATGTGAGCAATCATCACATTTACCGCATCAGTTTTAAAACCACTTGCTAAGTTCTGCAAAACATAGGTGACAGTACTTTTATAGTCACTACGCTGCTCTTGAGCATCCATATTCCAGATGTCTTCCGCCGCAATCATCCGCCGCTCAGAGGCAAAGGGTAACGCGCCCACACATAGCTTGCCGCTAGCAGTATCCAGATTGATTACGCCACCCTCTTCCGCAATTCTCGGTCTTCCTAATGCTCTTACCCCTGCAAGAGAGAGTAAGTGGGCAAGACTATCAATCCGATTAGCAGAGTCATGATTGCCCGCGATCGCCACTGAGGGAATACTTAACTGATTGAGCTTGTAGAAAAAATCATAGGCAACCCGTTCGGCATCAGTAGTTGGGTTCGGCACATCAAAAATATCCCCTGCCACCAATACGGCATCAACCTCAAACTCTTTGGCATATTTCAATATCTCCGCCAAAGCGGCTTCGATTTCAGGTGTACGGTCAACGCCCCTAAGTTTTCTACCCAGATGCCAATCAGCGGTGTGGAGTAAGCGCATTGCAAGTTCCTAAACGTTAACTTCTTTAATTTTAAATGTTTTGCGATGTAAGTCACTGTAACCTAGTTGCGCGATCGCTTGACGATGCTTAACCGTACCGTACCCTTTATTTTTAGCCAGATCATAGCCACTATAAACTTCTGCCATCTCAACCATCTGTCGATCGCGCCAGCCCTTCGCCACGATACTCGCTGCTGCGATCGACAGAGACAATGAATCACCCTTGATTATAGTTTTTTGAGGAATGGGCAGAATTAGTTGAAATCGCAAGAGTTGATTTCCATCAATGAGGCAATATTGCGGCTGGGGCAGTAACTTGGCGATCGCCCTTTCCATCGCCAACAAACTCGCCGCCAAAATATTCATCTGATCAATTTCCACAACAGAAGCAGTCCCAATTTCACAGGCGATCGCCACTTCTCGAATTAGTACATCTAAATGTTCTCGCCTTTGTCCCGACAATTTTTTACTATCAGTCACGCCCAAATCTTCTAAATAAGCCAACCGATCCACAGGCAAAATCACCGCCGCCGCCACCACATCGCCAAACAAAGCACCGCGCCCAACTTCATCTACGCCCGCAACAGGGTGCTTCTCAATTTCAAGTGATCTAATTTTCTCTCGTTCCATGTTATTACAGCGCTTTGCGCTGTTATAAAACCCAGAGAGATTTTTAAAAGTGCCACTTCGCGGCACTTTCAAAAATCTCTCTATACCACTAAAACTTTTACCTAAACTGTGCCAAAAACTCCGCCATCAACTCCTCATCAGTCATTTGTTGATGCATCAGAGCCGTAGGCCCTTTCAAAAATTCTTTAATCGTCATGCGGCGATCGCGAAAATCAACAACGAATTGATACGTTTGCTCAATCGCTGATATTTGAGTTTCCGCCTCACGCAAAGCGTCAGCAATGGGATCGCCGCCATACTTGGAAATCTTTTTGAAGACAGCCGTAATCTCGCCCTGTTCGCTCTTCTTAGTCATTTTAAGCTGCTGCTTCAAAGTCTCAAGTTGTTCTTTTAGATAGGTATTTTCGGCTTCTACTTTGGCGCAGTGACGAGTTAGATCGTCTGAGCTATCGCGATCGATGATTAGACCCAACTCTTGCTGCTTTTCGATCGCCAATAGTCTCGCCAAGTCACCATCTTGATATGCTAAGTTGATTTCCTTCATGATTTCAGTGCGATATTCCTTCTCTGCTGGGTCAGTCACTTTATCAGGATGGAAGCTATCAGCTAAGCGTAAAAAAAGCTGGCGAATCTTCTTTAGTTCATCGCGATCTGGCTTGGGAATATCTTCTAAAATCTGTTGATGAGATTGACCTCTATGATGATGCCAATCGTCGTTCCCGTTAAAATCATCATCGTGGTCATCTTCGAGATCTTCTGAATCCGTCGGTAAATGTTTAGGACTAATTACACCATCACATTGAAGAGCATAGTAAACCGACTCAATATCTTTGCGAGACTTCTTGCCCAATTTTCTACCAGTGAGAATTTCCTGAAAGACAGCATGAAGTTGTTCATCTAATTCCCACATCTTTTGTCTAAGCGGTGCGACTCGTTGGGCAATCTGAATACCCACATCTTTGATGCTTTCATTAAAATTATGCAGTTTAGTGCGATTACTCTCAATTTGCTTGATTAGTTTGCTATTTTCCTTCTCCAAAAAGTTTAGACGAACACGCAGATCGGAAAGCCCAAGTTCATTGTTGCTAGTATCACTGGTAATCTTAGATTTTCGAGCCATAGCGTTAGATATGAGAGTTTTGCTAACATTTTAATCTGGTTCAGCGACAGATTTACTAAAAAAAAGCAAGTGCTGCGCGATGCGCGGCACTTGCTTTTTTGGGATTTATAGCTGTTGTCAGTCTTGTTCCCAAAGAGTAGATGCGGCGCGGAGCACCGCATCTACTCTTTGGGATTGTCTTAATACAAGTGGCGAAAGTTATATAAAATTAACGGAAGCGATTTTTCCAAATCCTTTGGTATTCGACATCATTCAAGCCTCCCACAGTCTGGATGCCATTGGACTGAATGGATTGATTGAGAGCATTGATACGATCGCTAGTAGCGGGGTGTGTACTCAAGAATGAAGGAGCATTACCGCCACCAGCACTAGCGAGTTTTCGCATAAAGGCAGGCATAGCGCTAGCGGCAAACCCAGATTTGGTTATGTTACGCAAGCCTCGGCGATCAGCATCAAATTCGGCTTCACGGCTATTAGGCAAACGCAGAGCTAAGTTCACCCCAATCCCAACTAAGCGATCATCAGCAACCCCAGCAATATTCGCGATACCCTGAGCGATCGCGGTTTGTTTCATTTGTTCTAGAGCGTGACGACCTGTAATATGTCCGATCTCGTGACCAACAACACTAGCCAACTGCGCCACATTATCTGCCGCCGCGATCGTCCCAGTATTGATATAGACAAATCCCCCCATCGTCGCGAAGGCGTTTAAATTGTTATCATCTACGACCTGAAAGGTGTAAGGAATGTTAGGGCGATCGCTAGTAGGTACTAAGATTTGCCCCAACCGCTTAACTAGAGCATTGGCAGAGCGATCTCGACTAATTCTCACTTCTCGACGAATTTGAGCATCAATTTGTCTACCCAAAGCAACTTCTTCATTATCGCCAATGCTAGAAAGTTGGATAATTTGCACAGCCGATGGCAAAATCCGAAGCAAGTCAGACAGGTTTAGAGCGTTTGCGACAAAGGGATTAAGAGAAATCGCTAATGCAATAGACATTAGTAGGGCGATCGCAAATTTCCAGTAGTATCGAATCTTGGAACTAATTAAGTTAAAGCTAATTGAATTTAATAGTTTAGCGATCGCATTACTCATAATTTAAAAACTACAATTTATTTTAAATTAAATGACGAGAAATATCTGATTTCAGTTCCCCAAGCGCAAGCTAGTAGCGATCGCCAGTCTCGTTAAGACACAAAACCAGAAGACGAGTTGCGGCGCTCCGCGCCGCAAAGTCTAATCTTTCACTGGGAAGGGAGTAGTACATTTAGCGACAGCTATATAAACCAAATATAGAGTTGTGGCGCGAAGTGCCACAACTCTATATTTGGTTTAGTTTCTTGATTACAGCTATATAATCAAGAAACTAAACCAAAAAGGGAGAAATTTAGAACTATGACAGTGGCAACACCGCAAACTTTAAGAGTTCTTATTGTTGAAGATGATCCCTTAATTCAGCTTGGACTAGAACAATCCCTATCTTCACAACCTGATATTACTGTAGTTGGCATTGCAGAGGACGGGTATATCGGGATCAAGATGGCTCAAGAGTTAGTTCCAGATATCGTGGTGATGGACATCGGGTTACCGCGTCTTGATGGAATCTCTGCGACTCAAAAAATCAAAGCCGTATTGCCAAATATTCATGTAGTAATGCTAAGTTCACACACCGATGACACCGAAATCATCTCCGCACTCTCTAGCGGTGCAGATGCTTATTGTGTCAAAGGAACGAGTACTAGCAGTCTTTTAGCCGCTTTTGCGGCTGCTAAGGATGGGGCAACCTACCTCGATCCGCAAGTAGCTCGCAAAGTAATGGATCATCTCAAACCTCCCACCCAAGCCGAAAATACATCCCACTTATCCCAAAGAGAACTTGAAGTTTTAAAACTAATTGTTGAGGGCAAGAGCAACCCAGAAATTGCCGCAGTACTATACCTCAGTCCAAATACAATTAAGACCCATGTGCGCGGCATCATGAATAAACTATCCGTTGACGATCGCGTACAGGCTGCGGTTGTTGCCTTGCGATCGGGATTAGTTAACTAAATATTAAATAAAAATAACGCCAGTGCTATGCGCTGGCGTTATTTACTAATGTTAATGCGGATAGAGAGACTCGAACTCTCACATCAAAGATACTAGAACCTAAATCTAGCGCGTCTACCAATTCCGCCACATCCGCATTTGGTGAAGTTATTAATAACTGTTTTTACACCGAATGTAATGATACAACACTCTTGATGAAATGCCACATAAAAATTTTAAATACAGCGCTTTGCCCTTTCTTAAAACTCAATAAATTTCTTAAAAGGCTGGCTTAGCCAGCCTTTTAAGAAATTTCTTTTAATCCACAAAGCCTCAATATCGATTTTTATTTGGTTTTAGTATTTTTTTAAACTAATGCCTATCAATAAGCCTCAAAAAATTGACCCAGAGCAAATTTATCCTTGCCCCTGCCCCCGTAGGCGAGGCAGACTAAAGCCGATTGTCTTAACAGATGCTTTTGGTTGCGATCGCTGCTCCTTGCTGTTTGAGTTAGAAGATGATGGTCATAGCCTATTGCAGATTGGGGGCATCGATCATCAACAACATCGCTGGCAATGGATTGGCAAATGGAAATCGCTACGGGAGCAACGTGCTTACTCGCTCCCAGAGATCGCCTCAATGTATCTGACGGTTTGGCTATTTTTGACCTTAGCAATTTTATGGTCACTAAATTTAAAGATAATTTTAGGGATTCCCCTCATCATTTTGTTATTTACTTTCGCGGGTTTGCTAATATGGCGATTGCTCGTGCTGTACCGCCGCGATCTTTAAAATAAATAGCTAATTATCAACTGATATGTCACCAGAAGACCTTACTGGCTTCATTTATAAGTCTCATGCGGCTGCTTTGCAGCTTACGCAAATCTCCACTAGAGACCGCGATAATTTGTTGTTAGAGCTTACTGAAAGGTTAAAGAAGTATAAGAATGAGATTTTAGAAGCCAATACATTAGACTTGGAAGCTAGTCGAGAAATGGCAGTTCCAGATTTAGTACTAGAGTGGCTCAAGCTAACTCCTGAGAGGCTTAACTTTGCGATCGAATGCCTCAAGCAACTTGCAAGTTTACCCGATCCCCTAACCCTCCATGTGGGTATTAATGGCTATCAACGTGTACCACTAGGAGTAGTTGCGCTCTTATATGAAGGATTTCCACAGCTAGCGTTGATTGCGGCGGGAATGTGCATTAAGGTCGGTAATGTGATTATCCTCAAAGGGGGCAACGAGGGCTGTCATACCCAAGAAGCGATCGCAAATATTATGAGGGATGTCCTGATTGACAGAGGTTTTCCAGAAGCCTGTATTGCCTCTGTGCCGAGAGGAGTGCCCATTAAAGAGCTTATTGTCCAAGAAAAATATTTACGGCTAGTCATTCCCTATGGTCGTCCTAGCTTTGTGCAGCAGATAACCAAACAGGCGACAGTCTCAGCTCTACCGATCGCGATGGGAAACTGTTATGTATATTTATCAGCTACGGCTAATTTAGACTTTGCCAAATCAATCATCTTGAATAGTCGTAAGGGCGATCCTGATGCAATTAATGCAATTGAAAAGGTGGTGATTCACCAGTCTTGGCTGGAGCGCGGGCTGGGAGATTGGTTGTGTGATTTACAGAAACAAGGGCTGGTATTGCGCGGATGTCCAGTGACAACTGCCTATTTTCGGCAGTTTATTGAAGAAAGTAAAAATAGCCATGGCGAGCAGTCTCAGCCGATATTAAATAAACATTCTGTTGAGTCTGAGGATAGTTGGGGATCTTCATATCTAGATGAGACTCTGGCAATCAAAGTCGTCAATAATACCGATGAAGCGATCGCTTGGATTAATCAATACAGTAGTGGTCACGCCGATGTATTGCTGACAGACTCGCTATCTGAGCGCGATCGCTTTGTTAGCCGTATCAATAGCAGTACAATTTTTGTCAATACCCATAGTCGCTTTAGTCGATGCGCTAAGTCTGGAGACAATGGCAGTATTAAGGTTGCCTTGGGTATGTCTAGTCTAAAGACTAGAGGAGCATCTAGATATCCTGGAATAGTTGATATCTATGCGTTAACAACTACAAAGCAAGTACTAACGACTAGCTCATGGGTACTGTAGGTTACAGCGCTTTGCAACCCAGATAAGCCTTTAAAAGTGCCTCTTTGTGGCACTTTTAAAGGCTTATCGATACCCTCACTTCCTTGGTTTGACGGCGGCTATAAGTAATTCTTCAAGTTTATTTACAGGCGATCGCGGTGGAAATCTTGGTAGCTCTTGTTCCTGATCGCGATCATTAACTAAACACAAAACTGGTATTTCGTATTGATAGCGATCGTGCCAGTCGGAGTTAGTTGTAATGTCCCTAATTTCTAGATCAAATGTTACATTTTTGACCTGTTGTAATTTTGCTAGCAGCCCCTCACATAGACAACAACCTTGCTTGCTATACAAAACTAACTTCATAGATTTCGATGTTTTTTATTGAATTCAATTCCACTATGTTATATTATTAATCCGTCAGAACGCATAGCTCAGTTGGTTAGAGCACTACGTTGACATCGTAGGGGTCGGTGGTTCGAGTCCACTTGTGTTCATTTACAGCGCTTTGCGCTCAAACCAGAACCACAGTAAATTTTTTAACAGTGTTGCGAAGTAACACTGTTTAAAAATTTACTATGGTTCGTTTTATCGAAATCTGCGGTAAACCTATAAAGTTAAAACTTCAAACTCAGTAAAGACTTTGGCTTGCTCTAAGACTAATTCCATGGCTAGGGCTTCCATGTCGGGGGGATAGCCATATTGACGGAGCAGACGTTTGACGGCGACTTTCATTCGCGATCGCACACTTTCTTTGAGATTCCAATCGATAGAGGCATTTTTACGGATGCGATCGACTAGGACGATCGCTAGTTCTCGCAGTTTATCAACGCCCATAACTTCCTGTGCGCTTTCGTTTTGGGACAGGGCATCATAAAAAGCTAGTTCGTAGGGTTCTAGTTTTAGCTCTTCGCCTCTGGTTTGGGCGGCTTTGGTATCCTTTGCCATGTTTAGCAATTCTTCGAGGACATCGGTAACGCTGATGACTTGATTGCGATAGCGGCGCAGGGCATCTTCTAGCATCTCTGAGAGCTTGCGACTTTGGACAATATTAGTGCGGCTACTGGCTCTAATTTCATCCTTGAGGAGTTTTTGTAGGAGTTCGACAGCGAGATTTTGATGTTCCATGCCGCGCACTTCTGCCATAAATTCATCGGAGATAATTGAGATGTCAGGATTTTTAATACCTGCTTCATCAAAGATATTAATTACTGCATCGGATACTAGCGCTTGATCGACGACTTGACGGATTGCGGTTTCGATTTCTTGGTTGCTGAGTTTGCCATCACCGCCACTGCCTTCTAATTTGTGGATACTGGCTTGGATAGCTTGGAAAAATGAGATTTTCTCAGAGGCGGCGATCGCGTCGGGATGGGGGACAGCGAGGGAATGGGCTTGGGATAGGGCGTTAACTTCGGACAAGAAACGGTCTTTGATGGTGGGGGCGGCTACATAGTTGGTGGCATTTTTGAGGATGTTGAGTTTTTCGCCTGTGTCGGTGTCGAAATAATGCTGATAGGTAAAGTCAGACATGATCTGCTCGACGGTTTCTAGTTTGGCGAGCATTAACCCCACAGCGACATCTTGATTGAGTGTGAGTTCGCCTTTACCGCCACTTTGGGAATAAAAGGACAGGGCTTTTTTGAGTTCGGCGGCTAGTCCCAAATAGTCCACGATTAAGCCGCCTTTTTTTTCATAAAAGACGCGGTTAATTCGGGCGATCGCTTGCATCAGG
>JBBQRB010000093.1:0-12804 GCA_038215315.1 Pseudanabaenales cyanobacterium | reverse complement strand
TACCAAGGCTGAAGGGATCATGTTTGCCCTCACCGATCGCGCAAATCGTGAGGTCGGTTTGGGGCCAACCCATGAAGAAATTATTACGGCGATCGCTAGAGATACAATTCGTTCTTATCGCCAGTTGCCACAACATTTGTACCAAATTCAAACTAAGTTTCGCGATGAGATTCGCCCTAGATTTGGGTTGATGCGCGGTCGTGAATTTATCATGAAAGATGGCTATTCGTTCCATAGCAGCGAAGAGAGTCTCAAGGAAACCTACTATGAAATGGATCGTGCTTATCGGAATATGTTTGATCGTTGCGGTCTGAAATTCCGTGCTGTCGAAGCAGATTCGGGCGCGATTGGCGGTTCGGGTTCGCAGGAGTTTATGGTATTAGCAGAAGCGGGTGAAGACGATATTCTCTTTACCGAAGATGGGAAATATGCCGCTAATGTCGAGAAAGCCGTGTCTATTCCACCTGATGCGATCGCTTCCAATTTTGATAAATTTGAAAAAGTCCATACTCCCAAGGCTGGCACAATCGAATCTGTCTGCAAGTTACTAAAATGCGATCGCACTCAAGTCGTCAAGCAGGTTCTCTATCAAGTTGTCTATGACAATGGCACAACAGTTTTAGTTTTAGTCAGCATTCGTGGCGATCGCGATGTCAATGAAGTAAAACTCCAAAATGAATTGACTAAACTCGCTGGTAATTATAACGGCAAAGCGATTATCAATCTCCAAGTAGCCGATGCCGACTCTCAACAGAAATGGGCGCATTCTAAACTTCCCTTGGGTTATATCTCGCCAAGCCTTGAGGATACCTACATCGATAAAGTTACAGAAATCTCACCCAAATTCCTCCGTCTTGCTGATCGCACGGTCGAGACTTTACAGAACTTTGTGACAGGCGCAAATGAAACTGACTATCATGTTGTCGGCGCAAATTGGGGTAAAGATTTTACATTGCCCACAGTCGTGAGTCTCGATAAAGCCAAGATTGGCGATCGCGCCGTTCATGATCCTTCGCAAATTTTACAAACGGCTAGAGGTATCGAAGTCGGTCACATATTCCAATTGGGAACTAAGTATTCTCAAGCGATGAAAGCGACATTTACTAATGAGCAGGGCGAAGAACTACCTCTAGTTATGGGTTGCTACGGTCTAGGCGTGTCCCGCCTTGCCCAAGCCGCCGTCGAGCAGTCCCACGACAAAGATGGCATCATCTGGAATAAGGCGATCGCGCCTTACCATGTGATCGTCACTGTTCCCAATGTTGGTGATGCTAAGCAAATGGAAGTTGGCGAAAGCCTTTATATGTCTCTGAGTGCCGCAGGTGTGGAAGTTCTATTAGATGATCGCGATGAACGGGCAGGCGTAAAGTTTAAAGATGCTGATCTAGTCGGCATCCCTTACCGCGTAGTCACGGGCAAAGCGATCGCCGATGGCAAAGTCGAAATTGTCAATCGGGCTACGAAGGTGGCAACTTTGGTGGAAATTGGGTCAATAGTTGAGTATTTGAAGAACGAGCTAGCCTAAATAAAAACCAAAAAGCTGTATCAGGACGCGATCGCTGATTTTTGAATGACAAATAGGCAAAGGCGGCGCAAGCGCCGCCTTTGCCTATTCTTAGCTTTTGAGGACTACCTGTGCCGCTTGTGATTTGGGATAACATTGATAAAAGACTAGGTGGTTTATGAATTATGACGCGATCGCGATCGGGGCTGGGCTATCAGGCTGTAGTGCCGCAATCCAGTTAGCTAAGCTTGGTTATCGCGTACTGCTGCTAGAGCAAGCGCACTATCCAATTCATAAACTCTGTGGTGAATTTTTGTCAGTGGAAGTACAAGCCTCATTTGAGAAGTTAGGGATACTAGAACAAGTTCGGCAAATCGGCGCACAAAAAATTCATCGTGCTTATCTCACAGCCGCCAATGGAGCTTCGTTTCGTAGCAATTTACCCAGTACAGCCTTAGGACTGAGCCGCTATCAATTGGATTTGATGCTATTTCAGAGAGCGCAATCGTTAAACGTCGATTGCCTCGATAGTACAAAGGTTTTGGGTGTGACAGGGGATTTAAAAACAGGTTTTACGGTCAATACGACCAAAGGTGAGTTCCAAGGACGATTAGTATTAGGAGCTTTTGGTAAGCGATCGCCTTTAGATCGCAGTCTAAAACGAGATTTTATCCAACAGCGATCGCCTTGGATTGCCTATAAAGGACACTTTACAGGTATCGATATTGGTGACGTGATCGAGTTACATAGCTTCCCCAACGGCTATTGTGGTTTATCCCAAATTGAAACAGGAGAAATAAATGTTTGCTGGATCGCCCATGAGCGAGTCAATAAAGAAGATTTACATCCTAGTTTGGGGATACCGACATCCCTCGCCAAAAATCCTGTTCTAGCCGATCGCTTTGCCAATATGCAAAGAGTTTCGCCAGCTTTGCAAGGCTTGAGTCAAATCACCTTTGCGCTCAAGGGCAATTTTCACAATGACATTTGTATGATTGGTGACACCGCAGGCATGATCACGCCGCTCTGTGGTGATGGCATGGCGATGGCATTACGCTCTGCTGAGATCGCCGTTCCCTTTGTCAGTAATTTTTTGGAACAGCAAATTGATATCAATACTTTTAAAAAGCAATATGCGATCGCGTGGAAGCAAGAATTTCAAATCCGTTTACAGCTAGGGCAGATGATCCATAACTGCTTTGTGCAGCCGAACCTTGCCAACGCGGGTGTCAATCTCTGTAAGAGCATTCCCGCCCTCGGTAACTGGATTATCGGTGCAACTCGTGGTAAGCCAGAGCCAGTTACATCAATTCGTGAAAATGTGCCATCACTTTCGTGAATTTCTTTAAAACCCAAAAGAGAGAGGCGGCGCAGAGCGCCGCCTCTCTCTTTTGGGTTTAGCTATAAGAGAGCGCGATCGCTGATAGGATAAAAAATTAGAGTGTTATGGCGCTGTGAAGCATGGATTTTCAGTCGGTTATCTTGGAATTGCAAAAGTATTGGAGCGATCGCGGTTGTTTGATTGCTCAGCCTTACGACATCGAAAAAGGCGCGGGTACAATGAGTCCCCATACTTTTTTGCGTGCGATCGGTCCTGAACCTTGGAGCGTCGCCTATGTCGAGCCTTGTCGTCGCCCTACCGATGGTCGCTATGGCAAAAATCCTAATCGCTTACAGCACTATTACCAATTTCAAGTAATTCTTAAACCTTCTCCCGATGATGTATTGGATCTGTACCTCAATAGTCTCAAGCATTTAGGTATCGATCCCGCCGATCATGATGTGCGGTTTGTCGAAGATGACTGGGAATCGCCAACCCTCGGCGCTTGGGGCGTGGGCTGGGAAGTCTGGCTTGATGGTATGGAAGTCACGCAATTTACTTACTTTCAACAGGTGGGTGGTTTAGATTGTCGTCCTGTTTCTGCCGAGATCACTTACGGATTAGAGCGTCTGGTCATGTATTTGCAAGGTGTCGATTCAGTCTATGACATTGTGTGGCGATCGCACTCCACTTTAGGTGATATCAAATATGGGCAGGTACATCACCAAGGCGAAGTTGAATATAGTGGCTATAATTTTGGCAATTTTGGTGGCAAGCCTCAAGATTCTGACCTTTTATTCCAATTATTTTTGCAATACGAAAAGGAAGCCGCACATTTATTAGAGTCTGAGTTGGTACTTCCTGCCTTTGACTATGTTCTGAAATGTTCGCATTCCTTTAATTTATTAGATGCAAGGGGCGTAATTTCTGTCACTGAGCGCACTCGCTACATCGGGCGCATCCGTAATCTAGCGCGACAGGTTGCCAAACTTTATTATGCCCAGCGTGAAGCTCTAGGATTTCCTCTAGGTGCTGAGCTAACCCTTTCGGTGTAGAAAAACTGGGAGCTTATACCAAGTTAAAAAATGGCAACGCCATTTTTTTTAGAACGTGAATCCAAGAAGAGAGTGGCGGCGCTCCACGCCGCCACTCTCTTCTTGGATTTGCTTAACATCAGTTATAATTCACAGAAGTGTGCCAACACTTTTGTGAATTGGGATTAAATCAGCATAACTAGCACTTGATCGCCAGCAGGAACATAGGTCTGATGCACTCGCATTACCGCGATCGCATTTGTCCCGATTGTACTTATGAGATTGCCAGAGCTATAGCCCGAACTAGGATTGGGGACAGGTCGAAAGATTGGTTTTCCCTTGGGATAGGTCAAATTTCCCCACAGATAAGTCTCGCGTCGTCCCTGTGAGTGCAGATCGTCAGTGGTGTTAGCTTCGATAAATTGGGGATACCAGTGAGTTGCATTTGCGCCATTTAACTTAGCGATCGCTCCTCGGATAAATCGCCAAAAGCTCATCATTGCTGAGACAGGATTGCCAGGCACTCCAAAATATAAAACCTTACCAAAATTAGCAATGGTCAAGGGCTTCCCCGGTTTGATCGCAACTGCTCGCCCATGAATCTCTGCGCCTAACTTGGCAAGTATTTCATCAATATAGTCGTAATCCCCAACCGAAACGCCACCTGTAGAGATGACCATATCGGCTTGGGCGATCGCCTGTTTGATCGCCAATTCTAGTTTTTGAGGATCGTCACGGACTGCGCCAAGGGAAATGGCGACCGCGCCAGCCTGACTAATCAATGCGGACAGGGCATAGAGATTAGAATCAATGATTTGTCCTGCTTGCAGTGGTTGTGAAGATGCGAGGCTGACTAATTCATTTCCAGTGGAGATAATGGCAATCTTGGGCTGGCGATAGACCTTGACCTGCTGACATCTTGCTGAAGCGATCGCGCCAATTTCAGTTGCTCCAATTTTTGTACCTGAGTTAATCAGCTTTGTGCCTGCTTGGATAAATTCACCTTTACAGCGGACATATTCGCCCTTTTGAGGTTTAGTCTTGAGCTGCAAAGAGTCACCAAGGCGATCAGTATCCTCCTGCATGATCACCGTATCCGCGCCATCGGGCAGCATTCCCCCCGTAAAGATCCGCATACATTCGCCTTTGGCTAGTGCTTGCGTAACTTTTTTACCTGCGGCAATTTCCTGAGGGGCGATCGCTAGTTTTAATTCTGGCAATTCCTCTAGGTCTGCGTAGCAGAGCGCATAGCCATCCATTGCCGAGTTATCCCATTGAGGAAAGTCCAATTCACTGGTAATGTCTTCTGCTAAAATTCGAGCGATCGCTTGCGCCAAGGGCAAAACTTCACTATCAACTTCAGGATCAAAAGGTTTGATCAAATCTAAAATTATTTTTTCGGCTTCAGAGACAGATAGCATATTTCCTTCTCAATGAATAATTAGAGATGCCGCCAAATGTACTACAGCAAATCCCGATCAAACCTAACCCGAATTTTTTGTAAAAGCCCCGCTTCGCGGGGCTTTTACAAAAAATTTAGCGGTGGGTTTGTTCTCAATCTGCTGTATGACAAATCAAAAACCAAGAAACAAGTTGCGGCGCTTCGCGCCGCAACTTGTTTCTTGGTTTTGATCGGTGATTGCTGTAAAAGTAGAGGGTAGCGTCTAGCGCTGCCCTCTACTATAGAATTTATCTATGCGTATAGATATTGTCACCCTGTTTCCAGAGTTTTTTACTTCGCCATTGCAGACGAGTTTGCTCGGTAAAGCGATCGCCAATCAAATCGCGGAAGTACATCTCACAAATCCTCGTGACTTCACCATCGACAAGCACCATCGAGTCGATGATGAACCTTATGGCGGCGGCGTGGGAATGCTGATGAAGCCCGATCCAATTTTCGCAGCCGTGGAATCTTTGCCTAGTTTGCCTAAGCGCGAGATTATCTATCTCACACCTCAGGGTGAACCAATGAAGCAACCACTCTTTAAGGAGCTAGTCAACTACGATCAGCTAGTTCTCATTTGTGGCAGTTATGAAGGAATAGATGAAAGAGTGTGCGAACATCTCGTCACTCGCGAAGTTTCCCTTGGTGATTTTGTGCTGACCTGCGGCGAGATCCCTGCGCTAGCCTTAATTAATGGAGTTGTGCGTTTGCGCCCAGGCACAGTTGGGAAGGAAGATTCCCTCAAGTTTGAGAGCTTTGAAGATGGATTACTAGATTACCCACAATACACAAGACCGCCTATATTTCGTGGTTGGGAAGTTCCTGAAATACTGCGATCGGGTAATCACAAATTAATCGCAGAATGGAGGAAGGAACAACAACTTTTGAGAACCAAACAACGCCGACCTGATTTGTTGTAAGTAGGTACGCAAAAGAACCCAATAAAGCTGTGGCGCACGCGCAGCGTGCGCTACAGCTTTATTGGCTTTTAGGTTAAACAAGAACTTGTTCTGAATTGCCGATCAGTTCTAGATGTTGTTTGATTTCATGCTTGAGTTTGTGAAAGTCTGACTTGTGTAAAGTTAAAACATCATCAATTGAATAAACTTCAACGATTTCATCTCTTCCCTTCGCGTGAAAGTCGCCAAGCCTCACAGGTCGCCAGCGATCGCTTAGTTCTGATCGCACCGAGTCAGAAAATACCAAAAACCGATTTAATTGTCTTGTCATCGCCTCAATTCTAGAAGCAACATTAACGGCATCGCCAATCACCGTATATTCTTTCTTGATATAGGAGCCAATATTTCCTTCTAAGACAGTTCCTTTTGATAAACCAATGCCAACATATAAAACACGCAAAGGACTGTTAAGGGGAGACTCATTTCTTAAGACTTCTAGCTCCGCTAAAATATCCAAACCTGCATCCAAAGCAGCATCAGCACAGTCGCCATCAAAATAAGCCATCACACAATCACCAATAAACTTAGTAACTTCTCCTCCACGACCAGCGATCGCCTTAGTACAAATTGTAAAAAACGCATTTAGCAAATCAACAACTTCAGTCACTTGTAATTTTTCGGTGATGCTTGTAAAGCTAATAATATCTGTGAAGAAGATTATCTTCTCTGTATACCGAGGCTCTAAGGCAAGGGGATTGAGTCCACTCTCGATCGCTTGTAAAACTTCCGATGGCGTATAGCTTGCCAAGATGCGGTGGGATTCTCCTAAAGTTTGCAAAAGAATCTTAATCGGCTGCAAAAGAATGTCGTTATTTTCGTCCAGATCGATTACTTGCATTGACCAGTCAGGAAACTGTCGTTGTGATACATCTCGCTCAGACTTGAGGCAAAGGATTTGATTATGTCGCGCATCACTTAATATTCTTTTGTAGAGATCATCTATACATTCTTCTTCTCCCTCTAAGATCTGAAAAAAGATGCCCCCACAGCAAAGCAGTACCCCAGTAATGCCATCCCTAGAATTATTTGTTTGAGAAACTTTACCAATGCTCTCAACTTCCCTCTTGCTAAGCGATCGCGAAAAAGTACTTATGTACGACAGTCTTTTCATAAAATTGCAATATCTAATCTAGCAACATACTAAACAACAATCCACCCTAGAAACTAGTAAAGCCCACCATCTTTACTAATTTTGCAGCTTTGATTATAACAGTCAGTCTTTGAAATCCACCTGTAGTCAGTCTTTCAAAAGAATGATTTTGTAGTCATAATTTCTACTAAAAGAAACCTTAAAGCTATAGCGCACTCGCAGCGTGCGCTGTAGCTTTCTTGGCTTTGGGTTAGCTACTTACTAGTTTCATAAATTCATGGCGCAAAATATACCAGCAATAATGCTTAACTTTATTTGTTCAATTTGAGCAGAGCAATGCATCATAACTAGCCTTAAATCCAGCTTTTTGCAGAGCTTGCACGGCACTTTCCTCATCTTGTACCCAAAACTGATTCCCTAGCCTAACTAACTTTGGCATATATTCAATGGCAGCGATTACAGGTATTTTGCCAGACCCCTCGGAATCATTTTTTCCATAACTAGAGTTTCCATAGTTAGGATTGGGATTTAAAGCAGTTTTAAGTTGCTGCAAGACTTGGCGATCGCTTGCCTGCTCTCGGGTAAGCTCTACTCTGATCATTCTCACAGACTCGATCGGTTGCATATCCTCCACAATCAATTGTGTCTGCTCATCACGCCGATCAATCTTGCCCCACACCATCACGCGCTTATCTTTTTCGAGTAAATGTTTTACCTTATCAAAGGTTTTGGGAAACACAACCGCCTCCGTACTGCCAGTTAAGTCCTCAAGTTGCAAAATTGCCATGCGATCGCCCTTTTTAGTCACAACTTCCTTAATATCAAGGATTAGGGCGATCGCAGTCACCACCTTTGTTTCAAACGAGTCGGGAATATCACAGAGACTAATGGGAGCCATTAGCCTCGCTGATCGGCTGACCACGCTCAGAGGATGATCAGAAATATAAAATCCTAATAATTCCTTTTCTAGCCTTAATTTCTCTTGAGAGGAATAGTCTTGTACCTTGGTGGTTGTCGGTGCAACATCTACAGTTGCTATGTTGTTAGCCTCACCAAAGAAATCAAAAATATTACCTTGTCCCGAAGCTTTTTCTCTAGCACGCCGCGAGGCCCATTCCATCGTGATATCTAGATCGTTCATCAACTGATGGCGATTTGACTCTAATAAGTCTAGCGCTCCAGTTTGGATTAGAGCTTCAAGCGCTTTTTTGTTTAGCGATCGCGAATCAAGACGGCTACATAGATCCGCAAGAGATGTAAGTACACCATCCTCCTGTCTTGCCTGTAAAATTGCGGCAATCGGTCCTGCACCAAGATTTTTAATCGCTGCTAATCCAAACAGAATTTGCTGATCTTTTGGGGTAAAGTCTTCTCCAGAGCTATTAACATCAGGTGGTAACACTGCAATTCCCATGCTGCGGCAGTTGGCAATATATCGCTGTACTTTGTCTTGATCGCCGCTAACGGAGGATAGCAAGGCTGCCATGTATTCCACAGGATAGTTGGCTTTTAGATATGCAGTCTGATAGGTGACATATCCATAGGCAACGCTGTGGGATTTGTTAAAGCAATTTGAAGCCACATAACCATTGTCCAGCAAAAAATTATGGTCTTTCGCCAAACCGATGTCATAAACAGGCTGTACCCCTAACGATTTACGACTAACAACTTTCATTTCTCATGCCAATTTGCTTAGGACATAAAGCCATGAGATGAGTTGCGGCGCAGAGCGCTGCAACTCATTTCATGGCTTCGTGGGTGATTGAGACTTAAAAGCATCTTTAAACTCAAAGAAGTGTCGCACTTGGCGCGACACTTCTTTGGGTTTAAAGATTACTTATAATCAAGCTAAATTTTAAGGCTCAAATCCTTCAAGTTCAGGCACTTCAGCAACTAGATGTACACCTTGGATATAGAGAGAGCGACCGTACTTGCCGACATTTTCTAGACGTAACTTGCCGCCCTGTTTTTTTGCCTGCACAGCCATGTCAATTGCTGCACCTACACCCCTACTGACGATTTTAGTCACTCCTTCAAAGTCCAACACGATCGCGGCTAATTTGCGATCAATAAAAGGCTGCACAGCTTGTCGGAAATAAGGAACAGTAGTTACACTCAAAGCACCATTTAGTTTGAGAACAACCTGATCGCCATCAATCTGTTCAACGATCTTTAATTCATCTTGTAAAAATGAGGAGTGGGTCATGATTGGAGAATGGTTTTGGGAATAGACAGAAACTTACTCATACGGACGGTTGTACCTTGATCTGTAGACTCGATTTCAACCTTATCTACAAGAGCCTTGATCATATGTATACCGAAACCACCATTTTTGACACCAATCTCAGATATCAAATCAAAGTCTGGCGGTGGCACACTATCAACGTCAAAGCCCGATCCGCGATCACGAACTTCGACAATCAGGCTATTTTGCGCTGCAAAAACTGCAACTTCCACGTCAAAATCAGATGTGCTGTATAGAATCGCATTTACCAAAGCCTCCGTGAGAGCTTGTACGACATCTTGAACAGCATCAGGACTAAACCCCATTTTTACAGCGAGCATTTCGATCGCCGCGATGGGAATGTCCTCGATTCCTTCAACGGGTGGAACTGAGATTCGCAGCTCTAGAGGCTTCTCACTCATGGGGAGTCATTCTTTAGCTTTAAATAGCTTTGCCAAAAGTAATATACCACACGTGCTTAATCGATACTTACAAAACAAATTAATTTTTATTTGCAATTTTTTATTTGCAATCTTTTATTTTCAACATTATTAATTGCGATTGCCCCAGCTTCTCACTGCTTCGGCGATCGCTGCTATAGAGGCTGAAGCAATAATCAGTAATACACTTAGAGCATTCAATTCGGGGGTGACTCCGCCACTACGCAGGGATGAAAAAATGGCGATTGGTAAAGTTGTTGCGCCAACTCCTGCTGTAAAGTAAGCGATTACAAAATCATCCATGCTTAAAACAAAGGCAAGTAAACAGCCAGACACAATGCCTGGTAATAGCTGGGGCAGCATGACCCGTATGAATGCTTGAATGGGAGTTGCGCCAAGATCAAGGGCAGCTTCTTCTAATTTGGGATCAATATTTGCAAGGCGACTGGATACAACTACAGAGACATAAGCTAAGCAGAAGACGATATGGGCGATCACAATCGTGCCAAGACTTAGAGGCAGCTTTATGGCAGCAAAAAATACAAGGGTTGCTACGGCGATCGCTATGTCTGGAATGATCAAAGGTAAGTAAGTTGCGCCCCGATAGATTTTCTTTGCGGGGAAGTAATATTTTGCTAGACCGACTGCTGTTAGAGTTCCTAGTACGGCTGATACGGACACAGCAGTAAAAGCTACGCTCAAGCTATTCCATAGGGCGGCTAGGAGTGTGGGATTTTGTAAAAACTTGGCGTACCAACTCCATGTAAACCCTGTCCACTGTGAAGGCGAAGGCGATTCATTGAAGCTGAAAATAGTTAGTACTGCGATCGGCAAGTACATATACAAAAAGGCAACGAAGGTATACCAAGTTTGCCAACGTTTAATTATTGGAGACTTTATAGAACTGGTTTGATTAGCCATCACTTACTACTCTGCGATCGCCATATTTGATTAACAACGCTATCACAATACTCACCGCCAAAATCAGCACCATACTCAATGCGGAACCAAAGCCCTTATTGCTTCCTGCACCTAAAAACTGTAGCTCAATAATTGAGGCGATCGTGCGGCTTCCAGGCCCCCCCAATAGCTGTGGATTGATATAGTCGCTAAAGCTGGTGATTGATACGAGGGCTGCGCCAGCAATAATACCTGAAGAAACCTGTGGAATGGTTACTTGCCAAAAAGTTTGCCTAGCATTAGCGCCTAAATCGGCGGCAGCTTCGAGGAGTCGTAAATCCAGCCTCTCAAGGGATGTAAATAGCACCAATACCATGTATGGCAGGTAGGTGTAGATCATGCCAATAATTACACCCTCAGCTTTATTTAAAAAATTTATTCCTGACAAGCCAATTAGATTAAGAAAAGTATTTAATATGCCCGTGGGACGCAAAATAGTAATCCAAGCGTAGGATCGCAAAAGAGATGATGTCCATAGCGGCAATACAAACAGCAATAACAGGATATTGCGCCAAGACTTTGGGGCTATGACCGCTAGCCAATAGGCGACAGGAAAACCCAGTATCACGCAAAATGCAGTGGTGATCATGGCATACAGAAGCGATCGCCAAACGACAACTAGATATATAAAGTTACCGCCAACAAACCTAAACACCTGTTGATAGTTGTCCAGACCAAATTCAGTTTTGCCAATCGGTACAAAGCTCTGGATAAAAATAAAGATGGTGGGGATAATCAAAAATGTAACAAGCCAAAAGCCACTCGGAAATAGTATGGCGAAAGGCTCAAGCCACTTGATCTTTGCTGACTGCTCGCCATCATTTGGAGCCTCATTAACATTATTTGCGGTCATAATTACTTGCAGATGTGACTAATCATGCTTAAAAATAGAGGACTCGTGAGTCCAGTCCTTGCGATCGCAAGTATCGAGAGATAGATTCGGCTGAGTCTCGATTTTGGTAAGCCCCTGCATTGATATAAGCTCCTCTGCCAGAGTTAGCAAAAAATGCTCCAGGAACATATTGTCTAACCCTTGATAGCAAGAATTGATTACTTGCCGTCGATGGCACTGCTGCCACATACCGAAAGGCTGAGCTTTGACTTGGCTGCGGTGCTACTTGTTCAGTACTTACATTACTGGGAAATGGCTGAATGACGACTTGTTGAGGCGATGGTAAGGTCGTAATTATTGATGAAGTCTCAGGGAAAGGAACTTGAACATTGCTTCCCTTGCCACCTGAGGATCTAAAATATTTTTGGGCAGACAGTCCAGACTGCTGTAAGGCGATCGCTAGAGTATCAGCGCTGTTTTCAGAGTTAAATGTCCCTGCTTGAACAATTGGTTGGTCGTTAAGCCTGGTCGGGAAAGCATCTGGTGAAACTAACCGCACTCTTTGTATTGTTGCGGGATCATTGCCAGCAACAAAAACCACAAACTGAGCTGATGCAGACTGCGCGATCGCTGTTGATGCGATCGTGGCAAATCCAAGAATGCTAAAACTTTTGAGCCAATTCATAGCAGTACATCCCCACAATTGAATGTAATAAGGGTTAAGTTTAACGCAACTGGACAAATTGATGTTTTTTCTAAGCAAACTATTTTGTATATACCTTACGGCGCTTTGCGCTTTTGTAAAACCCAGATAAATATTTAAAAGTGCCGCTTAGCGGCACTTTTAAATATTTATCTGTACCTTTTAAAGCCCCAATAAGCTGTAAGTAGTTTGTGAAATTGCAACTCTTCGGGTTGCACTTCCACAAATCCAAAAATATACAAATGATTTGGGAATGCGACAGATACTTTCAACAATTTTATTGAGCAAGTTAA
>JBBQRB010000092.1:0-12865 GCA_038215315.1 Pseudanabaenales cyanobacterium | reverse complement strand
GTAAACTGATCAGCAAAAATCCGTAGACGCGATCGCCCAGCTTTTTCGATTAGTTCATTAGCGCCATAGCGATCGCATCTTGTTGCTATTTCTTGACTGCTAAGCCCCTGATTGGGGTCACTTTCGAGTAATTCCAGAGCGCGATCGGTAGTAAATGTATGCCAAAGAGCTACGGGAGGGGCAGGAGTGAGATCTTTTGTCTCGATTGCCATCGATATTTACGGGTAAACGGCTGTAAACATAATACTAAAAAATAGTACTTGCCTATTTAAAGAATTTTGAAGTATGGCTAAGAACCCAGAGAAATTTTTGAAAGTGCCGCTTCGCGGCACTTACAAAAATTTCTCTATACCCTTTAAATTCTCAATAAGCTGTGAGAGTCGCGGCGCATCATTCATTACTGAGCAAGATAATTTTTGAAAGCGTTGCTTTGCAACGCTTTCAAAAATTATCTTGGTTTGAATTTAAGCGCAAAGCGCTACAATTAGCCCATGAAAAAGAATCCGTTTTTACCCCAAGGTTTAGTGGGTAGACAGAAGGAGTTAGAGCAAGTCAGTCAGATTTTGTCAGCAGATGGCGATTTGTTGATTGCAGGGGTGGCTGGTAGCGGACGCAGAACCCTTGTTAAATGGGCTGCTCAAGCAGCAGGGGCTAGGGTAATTACTGTCGATTGTTTGAGAGCTACAGACGGCGATCGCTTTTTAAAATTATTAGCAGCAAGCTTAATTAATGCGTTTGATCAGTCCAAAGAAATCCAGAAACTTCAACATTTATTAGCCGATCAACCGATAACTTTTGCAATTAACAAACAATCTAAGTTGGAAATATCTTGGAAGTTAACCGCTACTGGAGTATGGAATTTATTTGAAAGATTGTTGAGCCTGCCACAGCAGATGGCGGAATGGCTGGACTGTCGAGTGGCGATCGTTTTACACAACTTCACGCATATTCGCTCATGGGATCGTAAAGGTGAGTGGGAGGAATATTTGCGCCGCGAGATCCAGATTCAAAGTCGAGTTAGTTATGTCCTAATCGCCACAGTTGCTGAGCCTTGGATGCACAAATTAAGCTTACATATGGTAGAGCTTGCGCCCCTCGAAAATCAAGACTTGCAGACATGGATTGAGATAGTTATGCTCAAAAACGGTTCGCGGTTTGTCACGGCAAACCATGAAAAAAGTGTCAATCAATCTTCCACTGCTCTAGAGCTATTTATCGAATATGTACAGGGCAATATGGGCGATGCGATCGCCCTAGCTCGACGAATCTGGTTAGACTCTCTCACTCAAAAGAACGATCCTTCTCAAAGTCTGATAGGGAGAGCTGATCAGGATAATCAAAAAGAACAAGAAGGCTCAGAATTTTTAATTTCTGCTGACCTTGTAACCAAAAATATGCTGTCTTTAATCGAAGACCTTGCGCCAACTTTTGAGTCGTTGATTATGCTACTGCCACCGACTCAAGTAAGAGTTTTAGAGAGTTTGGCGATCGATCCCACCGTCAGCCCCCATAGTCGCGAGTATGTTCAAAAGCATCGCTTATCTAAAGGCGGTAGTTTGCAAGGGGCGTTGGACAGCCTTGAACAGAAGGGCTTAGTCTATGGCGCTAAATATGGCTATCGCATCGCATTGCCTACCTTGCAGTTTTGGCTAAATCTAAGGTTAAGTTAGTTGCTAAAAACTCAAAAACTATTTTTTGATGTTACGTGGAAATTTCTATTACTGAGTGGCAAATTTTAGTGACAAAAAAAGTTAACATTAGCTTAATAATTGTCTATCTTCCATTAAACTTTTTAACTCAAAATTCATGGCTCGACAACTCAAAAGCATTGCACCGCACGGTGGTCAATTAATTAATCGCATTGCTTCAGCCGCCCAAAAAGAGATTTTTTATAGCAAAGCTGACCACTTGCCGATTGTGCAACTAACTGAGCGATCGCTGTCTGACCTCGAACTAATTGCGATCGGTGGCTTTAGTCCCCTCATAGGTTTCTTGGGACAAGCAGACTATGAATCCGTAGTCATGAATATGCGTCTAGCCAATGGCTTGCCTTGGTCAGTGCCAATTACCCTGCCCGTCACCGCCGTTGTCGCCGACACCTTAACTGTTGGCAGCCTAGTCCGTCTCAATGATCCCAATGGCGTATTCATCGGCGTACTCGAACTCAGCGAAAAATATGGGTACGACAAGCTCAAAGAAGCGCTCCATGTCTATCGCACCAACGAAGATCGTCATCCAGGGGTCAAAGTCGTCTATGAGCAGGGTGAAATTTATCTCGCTGGTGATGTCTGGCTTTTAGAGCGTCGCTCCCATCCCCTCTTCCCCACCTACCAGATCGATCCCGTCGAGTCCCGTCAACTTTTTATCGAGAAGGGCTGGCGCACCATCGTTGGTTTTCAAACTCGTAACCCCATCCACCGCGCCCACGAATATATCCAAAAGTGCGCCCTCGAAATTGTCGATGGTCTATTTTTGCATCCCCTCGTTGGCGCAACCAAGAGCGATGACGTACCCGCCGATGTGCGGATGCGCTGCTACGAAATCATGCTGGAGCATTATTTCCCCCTTGATCGCGTCACCCTTGCCATTAATCCTGCCGCGATGCGCTATGCAGGTCCCCGTGAAGCAATTTTCCATGCGTTGATTCGTAAAAACTATGGTTGTACCCACTTCATTGTTGGACGCGACCATGCAGGGGTGGGTGACTATTATGGAACCTACGACGCACAACATATCTTCTTTGAATTTGAAGATGGCGAATTAGGAATTACCCCCTTGATGTTTGAACACGCTTTTTATTGCAAGCGCACTCTGGGCATGGCAACCAGCAAAACCAGCGCCAGTCTGCCCGAAGAGCGAGTCCATCTCTCAGGTACAAAAGTCCGCGAGATGCTCCGTCGTGGTGAATGTCCTCCCCCTGAGTTCTCTCGTCCTGAAGTTGCCGCCGAGTTAGCGAAGGTGATGCACCAAATGGCGATCGCTGAAGCAGGTGCAGGCTTCCAAATCTAAATAGAACCTCAGACAAACTTATAAAAGCGTTGCAAAGCAACGCTTTTATAAGTTTGTCTGGACTACTTGAAGCCTCCCTAAACTGTAAAAGAGAAAAATAAATGACGCAGGTAATTGTTAGTAAATCTCTATATGAGTCCGATTTCTTACTTTGGACTCAAGAAACAGTAGCCAAGCTCAAGGCTAGGGACTTTGACAATGTGGACTTGGAAAACTTGATAGAGGAGATCGAGAGTTTGGGTAGTTCCTACCGTGATGAGTTAGAAAGTCGTTTAGAAACTTTGTTGGCTCATTGTCTCAAGCGACTTTATGTGAATATGCCTTACTGCTTTAATAGTTGGCAGAACACAATCAGGGAACAACGCCGACGGATCGCTCTCAGACTAAGAAAAACTCCTAGCCTCAGAGCCGTTTGGAATGAAATTTTTGATGATGCTTGGGAACTGGCTTTAGGTTCAGTTCGCGATCATTATGAGCCAAAAGGATATCCAATCCCTGATACATGGCAGTTTGGGCGCGATATTGACACGATGCTTAATGCCAATTTCTGGGAGTAGCGATCGCGCAAAGCATCGATATACAGTAAATACAGCAGATTGAGAACAAACCAAGCCCAGATTTTTTGTAAAAGCCCCGCTTCGCGGGGCTTTTACAAAAAATCTGGGCTTGGTCGAGGTTTACTGTAACTAGCAATGTGCGGCTATTTACTGGTATTTACTGGGCAAGGAATAACTGTTGATGTAGTAAGGCTTGTTGTTTAAGTTGATCAATGCGTGAGGCGATCGCTTGATTCCCATGACGATGGGTTTCTAAATCCTGAAGCCATGTATCCACCAACTCTTGAGGATTGTCAGGAAAATCCGCCAACTCCCAACCTGAAATTCCTAGCTCTTGCATTAGATAAGAAACCTTCGGGTCGTAACTAATCGCCGAACATTGACAACCTTCAGCCGCCGCCATGATCACACCATGTAGTCGCATAGCGATCGCCAAGTCCACATGACGAAAAATCCCTTTCAGGCGGCGCGGATCAGCTTGAGTCAGTATTTGACTGCGTTGCGGCATTTTGTCATTGAGCGAATTCCTAATCGCTTGTGCGATCGCCTTGTCACTAGAGGGCTGAAATGGCAATAACCAAACATACGCATTAGTCAGCGCTTGTAATTTTTGTAAAGCTTCGGTAATCGTGGCGAGGCGGCAAGAGGTGAGTTGAGGATGCGATCGCAATACCACCGCCACCACAGGAGCGGATAGTTGGTAATCAGGATGATCCCCATCAATCGGAGTTGAAGCCATTGCCCACACTGGATCGGGCGCAATCATACTTTTAACTTGCCAATGGGCTAATAACTCAGCAGAATAGCGATCGCGTACCGAGATCGCCGTGCATCCTTGAAAAACCCGTTTAGAGATCCATTTACTGAGTTTGCGTTGAAGTGGACCTACCCCCTGCGCCCAAGCGATCGTCTGCAAACCCATGCCCTGAGCTAAACCCATTAGCCCGCCGTAATAAATTGGATTACGCGCACTCGTGGCATCCTGCATCAGACTGCCGCCACCCCAAATAAATAAGTCTGATTGTTTGAAAGTATTAAATATGGTAAAGGCTGAATAGCGATCGCCTGCTTCGACCCCATGTAAATTTTCCGTATCCTTGGGGCTAGCCGACAGCACAAATGGTTGAACATCGTGGGGCAACATCTGCAATAACGTGGCAAGTAATGCTTCATCACCACCATTCCCCATTCCATAGTATCCACATAAAACTGCGCGGCGCATATTAAGTAGCCCATAAGTGAGTATTTTTACAAAAATCCTGTCTACAGCGAGCTTTTTGTACTGTATAGCTGTCGCCACTCGTATTAAGACAAATCAAAACCCAAAAGAGGGTGGCGGCGCGGTGCGCCGCCTCTCTCTTTTGGTTTTTTTAGCTGTGAAACGAGTTGCAGCGCTTCGCGCCGCAACTCGTTTTCTAGTTTTATGTCCTAACAAGACTGGCGACAGCTATATTTATAGCGCTTTATGCTATCAAAGCCAAAGCCAGTTTTGAGAAAGCTCGCCTTGGGCGAGCTTTCTCAAAACTGGCTTTGATTAAAGTGCGTAGGTCGCACTGAAAACTAAGAATATGCCAATGCAGAACCAAATTAAGGTAGTGGATTGAGGAGATAGAAAAATACTACTCCATTGCACAAAGGCGATCGCCGTCCCAGTAACACTGGCAACCAGAACAGCCAACAACCAACGCCAACGACCAGCCTTTTTTAGAGTTTGTTTTGTAGGAATTGGATAATTAACTTTGGTATAGCCCTGTGCTTGTCGCTTCCGAAAGTTAGTCAAACTATTGGGAGATTTGCTAACCACAACTTGGGTTTTAATCTTAGTCTTAGATATTGGCTGTTGAATCAATTTTGGTCTCAGCGCTCTTTTACGTCTGTAAATATACTTCTGTAAGTATTTTTCAATATTGTTGAGGCGCAGCCAAAATATAAAGACACCGATGATCGCGATCGCGCTAAGACCAATTGCCACCTTGACCAAAGAAATCCAAAAATCAAAGCTTTCTTTATCGGTTAAAACAATTGCCATATGCCTTTGCAACTCAGCTAAATTGCGTACTTACATTGCATAGAATTGTTTCATCTGGTTCTAAGCTGTACCAACTAGAAATCGCCATCAAAAATGTCATCAAAAACATGAGATGCTCTGCGGACGCAAAATTCTTCCACTACTCGCTAATGGGACTATTTAAGTAAGTAAGCTCCACATTTGGTGCAAGTGTCATGACATCACCATTACGCAAATCGTAGGAAGAGGGTATTTTCATGTGATGGTTGATAATTACGCCGTTAACACTGGGCTTACCAGACAAATCCCCATCAATAATTCGATATAAATATTTACCACCTTCACCTGGCACTCTCAGCAAAACTGCGTGCTGACGAGACACAAATCGCGAATATAGCTGAATGTTGTTATTCACATCCCGCCCAATTGTGTACTTTAAACCATCAAGTGCGAGTTTCCTACTACCCCTCGCATCTGTAATTAATAGCGTGTGACTAACGTGTACTTCGCTCATTAGCTCACCCAAAAAAGAAGTAGATATCGCTTACTAGCGAAAAGTATATGGTATCAGTAAACATTTTTTACGTCTCTCTGGGCGCTAAGTACAAAATATGTACTTCAGGGGCGAAGGTAACAATATCTCCATCCTCCAAATCATGGGAAGAAACTTGCTTGAGTGCATTAAGAACTATGCCATTTTTGCTTGGTTTGCCTACAATACTACCGTCAACTATACGATACGTAATGAACCTATGGCGATCGCTAATTCTGACTAATACAGCGTGATAGCGGGACACAAAGTCGGAGTTGAGGCAGACTTGATTATCCGCTTCGCGACCTATTGTATATTTTTCTTCGACCAGTGGCATTTTACGAGTTCCACTGTTATCGGTCACGATTAAAGTCGGCTCTGGAGATAAATTAATACTGATTTCAGTTTCTTCAATGGGTTTTGGGGACATATCTTGATCTTTGGGGTTAGCCAGCAATTGTCATTATGAAACCAATTTTGGTGTTTTCAGCATCAGAGTTACTGAAAACACCAAAATTGGTTTAGGAAAAACCAAAAGAGAGCGGCGGCGAGAAGCGCCGCCTCTCTCTTTTGGTTTTTGGTTTGTACTGATGCAAGCGGCGACAGCTATATCAAAACTTTTTAAACAGCCTCTTTTGTTAAGATAAGTAGCCTGTAAAATTGCTATACAGTTTATCAAGGCTTTAAAGGGTACAGAGAAATTTTTGAAAGTGCCGCGAAGCGCCACTTTCAAAAATTTCTCTGGGTTTTACAAAAGTTCAAAGCGCTGCACGTAGCTTGATGTAATTAAATAATTTGGATGAATATTTTAATGGAAGTTAGTGAGATTTCACGTCAGAGTCAGACTTTATCGCAACGCCTGAGCAATGCTCAGGAATATCTTTGACTTACCTGCGATCGCTGCAAAAGTTAAAGATCTAGAGCAAACAGCGGCTCAACCAGAATTTTGGGAAAATAGTGATCAAGCCCAAAAGACAATGCGGGAACTAGATTCCTACAAGTCTTATATTGAAAAATTTGATCGCTGGTGGCAAACCATCGACAATCTTGAGACGATCGCCGAACTCCTTGCCCTCGAGCAAGACCAGTCTTTAGTCAATGAAGCTAAGCAAAGTCTTGAGCAACTATGGCAAGAGCTAGATCGATGGGACTTAGAACAATTGCTATCAGGTACTTATGATAAATACGACGCTGTACTGACGATCAATGCAGGGGCAGGTGGCACTGATTCGCAAGACTGGACAGAGATGTTGTTGCGGATGTATACCCGTTTTTGTGAGTCTCAGGGCTATAAAGTAGAGATATCCGAGATATCCGAGGGTGAGGAGGCAGGGATCAAATCAGTGACCCTGTTGGTACATGGGCGTTATGCCTATGGATATCTTGCGCCCGAAAAAGGAACTCATCGCCTTGTCAGAATTTCGCCCTTCAATGCTAACGATAAGCGCCAAACTAGCTTCGCGGGTGTAGAAATAATGCCATTGCTAGAGGAAGACGTGGATTTAGAGATTGATCCGAAGGAGCTAGAAATCACGACCACGCGGGCAGGTGGCAAAGGTGGGCAGAACGTCAATAAGGTAGAAACTGCGGTGAGAATTACGCACCTACCCACAGGAATTTCGATTCGCTGCACACAGGAGCGATCGCAACTACAAAACAAAGCAAATGCCATGCGTTTGCTCAAGGCAAAATTATTAATTATTGCCCAAGAGCAACGCGCCCAAAGGATTGCCGATATTCGTGGTGACATGGTAGAAGCAGCTTGGGGAAACCAAATCCGCAACTACGTGTTCCATCCTTATCAGCTAGTTAAGGATTTACGAACAGGCGAAGAAACCACTAATATTCAAAATGTGATGGATGGTGAACTCGAACCATTTATTCAGGCATATTTGAGGCAACAAAATCAGCCGATTTAAGTCAGTGTTTGTATACAAGGCAATAAAGCGCATACGTCCCTAGTGTTTTTGACGAGCAATGGCAAGTAACTATGAATCAGAGGCAGACAAATCATCTTGAAAATCAATATAAAAGTCGGAATTTGGGAGAATACACCTCTAAGTATTTGACTTATTTTTGTAAGGGGATATATGTTTCGGGCTACTTAGGTTTGAGCCTGCTACTATCTTTGACGTTCGAGCAGATGGTAGGAGGCGATCGCTTTGCCGCAATTGCCCAAGGTCAAACTTCGCCAACATTAATGCAGCTGAATAACATTCTTAACCAAGCTATATTTGGTGATGATCAGATCACTCGCTATGCAACGGCGGTCAATGCGATCGAGAGTAAGCGCTTAGAAATATTCAAAGTTGCCAAGAATAACCCTAACTGGAGTAGTGTGGCGAAACTTGCCGAGTCACAGCAGATCATGGTGTGCGATCTATCACAACAGCCAGATTTTTTGGAGAATCTTTGTGAACAATTACGCAGCTTTAGTGAAGATGAAGTTCGTCGTTATGGATTTACGAATAAAGACTTTAATCAAATTACTCGCCAGCAAAGGCAAGATGCGAGCCTGCGAAGTTTAATTCAATCTCGACAACTGCAACTAAGAGACAAATAAAAAAGAGTTGTGCTGCTTTGCAGCACAACTCTTTTTTATTTGTCTCTTAAAACGCTTTGGGCTTTAAGGTTTTATTGTTGTGAAGGGTCGCAGGGCAAAGCCCCGCTTTGGGTTTTTATTTGCAGAAAAAGCCAAAATCGTTTATAAAATACAAGGCAAAATTGGACATTTTCACTATTTGTCATAATTATTTTGGTCTGTGCTATTGACAATGGACACTATCAGTCTATAATCCCTCCATTGTTTAGTATGCCCAGTGCTACAAAAGCTACAAAACTCGTAATGACACGCTTATGTTCGGCTTAAAGTTTGGCAGAAAGTCTAAAAAAGGTATCGGAATTGAAATAACTTCCGAGAAAGTTAACTTAGTGCAACTGCGCCGCAAAGGTCAGTCTTCCTACAAGCTGGTGACGTATGGTAGCGTTGAGCTTCCAGAAGGAACAGTCGAAGAAGGGCGCATTCTCGATCCTGTAGCGCTGGGAGAAATTATTCGCAGTCTGCTAACAGAGAAAAAAGTAAAGTTAAAACAAGTTGCGACAGCATTGCCAGGTCGTGAGACTGTAAGTCGATTGATTCGATTACCTGCGGAAATTCCTGATGTGGAGTTACGCGAAATGGTACTTAATCAAGAAGCTAGTTTGTACTTACCCTTCCCCCGTGAAGATGCTGATGTTGATTATCAGAAATTAGGTACAACTCTTGATGATGACGGCATTGAGCGCATTGAGATTTTGATGGTAGCCACACCAAAGGAAGTAACTGATAGCTATATCAATGCCCTTGAAATTGCTCAGTTACAGGTGGATATTGTGGAAGTTAGCAGCTTCGCTTTAATTCGCGCAATGCACAATGAACTATCTCGATTTAGTACCTTAGCCGAGGCTGTGGCGATCGTTGATATTGAATATGAGGCGACAGAAATTACAGTTACTGTCGATGGAGTGCCTCAGTTCTCTCGTACTTTCCCAATTGGGACTGCTCAAATCCAGAACGCTCAATTACGGGCGATCAACTTGCCGCCACGTCGGACTACGGATATGGAGATGCTCAGCTCTACAGTTGTGCCAGTGCAGGCGATGGATACGGCTGGGCTTGCTGGTGGTGGCAGCACCCCAGGCGATGCCGCCATTATGAGAGTCGTGGGTGACCTGTCCGATGAATTGCGACGCTCCATTGACTTCTACACTAGCCAATCTCCAGGTTCAGACGTAGTTCAACTATTGATTGCAGGACCCGGTGCTTGTATTGGTCAGTTGAATGAATTCTTTAGTCAAAGGTTAGGAATTGCAGCTACGGCTGTTGATCCCCTCGCTGCGATTGGTGTGACGGTTGACGGAGAAATGCCAATCCAAGAAAGAATGGCTCTATCTGTAGCTCTTGGTCTAGGTTTGAGGGAGGTTTAAAACAACTGATATGTATACACTTGACATTAACTTTTTAAGCGATCGCGTTGCTTCTCAGGCTCAAGCCGCAGAGAGACCACCGATCGCTGACTCACAATTTTTAATCTACGGCGGTGCAGTGGCGGTAGCAGCTCTAGCGATCGTTGGCGGCGCTTGGTTGATTCTTAACGGAGCCAATGAAGGAATCCAGCAAGAACTATCTAAGCTTACTGCCGATGAGACAGAACTAACAGGGCGACTGACAGTCCTAACGGCACAGGAAACTGAGTTACAGGCTGTTCAAGCCAGAACGGGTGAATTAGTAAGTCTGTTTGTCGGCAACTTGCCCGTTAGCGCCCTATCCGATGAGATCAGGAAGCGCACCCCAATTACTGTACAGGTAGATTCGATCACCCAGACTTCTGTTGCTTCGACTCCGCAAGCTCCAGCAACTGGCTCTACGATCGCCCTCAGTGGGAAGACAACTAGTTATAACGAACTAAATGACTTTTTATTGCTGCTCAAAGCCTCTCCCTTACTAGATCCTGCTCGAACAGAGTTGGTTTCATCTACCTTGCAACAGGCGACGACTGACAAAAACTTTACTTTAGTTAATTTTCAAATCCAGACGGCTACTACCACTAAGAGTCCAGCAGAAATACTGCCCGAACTGCAAAAAGCAGGCGCTGAGGGTCTGGTCACGCGCGTCAATCTATTAAAGCAACAAGGAGTGATTAAGTAATGGCAAACTTTGGAGCAGCTTCAGGAGTTGAAGATGGCTCAGCAGGTGGCATTAGTCTATTTGGTGTCACCCTGACCTCAAAAATCTTAGGCATATTGATTGGTATTGCTGGTATCGGACTAGCCGGCTACGCTGCGACTAGCTTCGTTTTGCCCGTCTTTGAACAGGTGCAGTCTGGGCAGCAGAACATAGAAGCTAAGAAGACTGCTGTTATAGGGCTAAGAGGTCAGGTAGCAAATAAAGGTAACGTCTTAGAAAAAATTGAAGAGGCTAATCAGCAAAATAAGTTTGTGCTGTCTCTGTTACCTAGCGTAGACAATATCGATACGCTAATTCGCGATATCCAAGATCAAATTCCTAAGATAATTGTGATTGCGTTGCCGCCCGACTTTTTCTATGAGTTAGTGGGAACCTTGAGAACTTTTCAGCCAGTGCCACCTGTTAAGGGGCCTCAGTACGATACTTATACGTTCAATATTGGTTTTGATGGCAAGTTTGAGGACGTGCTCGGTACTATCCAAAAAATTGAACGACTAAGACCTTTACTGATTGTTAAGGATTTAAAACTAACTAAAAAGACTTTACCAATTACTAGTTTTAAATTCCCCCGCCCGATCGCTGCTGGTAAAGAGAAAGAAATTCTTGATAGTTTGCCACCTTTGATTGGAGCAGACTTTACGCTACAAGCTTTTGTACCGAAGACTGAAGAGGAGCTAAAAGCTGCCGCTGCCGCCGCTGCTGCGCCACCGCCAAAATAATTTTTGTCAGCAAGGGGCTGAAGCCCCTTGGCTAATCAGGGCTATTATTTTTTTGATTTTAAATTGACAAACTATGGTATAATCTCGCACCATAATCACGTCAACTTTTCCTTGGTTCTGTTGTTTGTTAAAAACATCTCGCCAAACTAGTTACCAAGATTTAAGCGTATTGAGTTCCATTTGGGAACAAGAGGAGTGTAATTTTATGAATGCTAAGAAGTTGAATCAAAAATTGGATGGTAAGTCTCTGGCTTGCTGGTTCCTGATTGCTTTGAGCTATCCACAGGTGCTAGCACTACAAGCTCAAACCAAAAGCCCGATTACTAGTCAGTCAGATGTAGTGTCGGTGGCGAGTCGAATTACGGATATCAATGCAAGTGTGTCAGGCGATCGCCTAAATCTCAAGATTGACTTTGCCAGTAGCGATCGCCCTCAGGTCACTTACACTCGCCAAGGTAAGGCGTGGGTAGCTCTGCTCAATGGCGCACAGTTACAGCTAGGTAATGGCAATGCTAGCTATACGCAAGCTAATCCTGTAGCTGGGGTGAGTGCGATCGAGGCTACTCAGTACGCGCCCAATAAAGTGCGTATTCGAGTCACGGCTAATAATCCAGAAATGTTTAAGGATTTGGTCAAGCGTCAGGATAGCCCTGACAGTCTTGTATTTAGCCTAGAGATGCAGCCGACTGTGGCAACTGCAAATACGTTGACTGCGGCGAGTGCGCCACAAGCGGGTGTGGTAAATCGCAAAAACGACCCTGATCGGATCTTGGTTGCTCAAAGTAATACCAGTGCATCGGTTGCCCAGCCATTGTTTGAGCCGAAGGTAACGATTACGACTGCGGATGGTAAGACTCGTCCAGCCCAAATCGTTGCTCAAAATACAACTCCACCTCCTGTTGCTAATCCTGTGACTCCACAATTACCAGGTCGTGTCCCTGGAGTTGTGCCTCCTTTCCGCCAGCTCAGGACTCCGCCTGTGGGTGATATCGCGACAACGATTACTAAGTTACGTGCTGATATCGTGGATTTGGGTACGGCTGAGCGCGTGCCAAGAATTACGCTTAAAGAGGCTCCTGCGATCGAGGTTTTGACTCTAATTGGTCGCGTTGCTGGATTGAGTGTTGTCTCTGCTGAAGCGCCGTCAGCTATTGGTGTTGCGGCGGCTCCTGTGGCTGGTGCAAATACAGGACTGAAGCTACCAATTAGCCTGTCGATTGAGAACGAAACTGCTCAGGATGTGTTCAACAATGTGTTACGAATTTCTGGGTTAGAAGCTAATCGAATCGGTCAAACAATTTTTGTGGCGACGAG
>JBBQRB010000091.1:0-12934 GCA_038215315.1 Pseudanabaenales cyanobacterium | reverse complement strand
CTATTCCGCGCAATCAGCTAATTTGGATTGATAACAGTGGTCATGTGCCACATTTAGAGCGTCCTGACATCGTTGCTCAGCAGATTCATAAGTTCATATCTAGCTATCGCTAAGTGTAAAAAGCCAAGAAGCAAGTTGCGGCGCGAAGCGCCGCACCTTGCTTCTTGGCCTTATGATGACTGACTATGGCTCTAAGCAGGCACAAATAAAACCACCACCCCAAAAGCTGTAGCGCACGCTGCGCGTGCGCTACAGCTTTTTGGGTTTTCAGGTTTCTATTGGTATACAGCCTGTTGAGGCTTTAAAGGGTACAGAGAAGTTTTTGAAAGTGTCGCGAAGCGGCACTTTCACAAACTTCTCTGGGTTTTAGATCAGCGCAAAGCGCTGTAAGCTAAATCAATAGATAGAAATGATGGCAAATTTTATGACTAATAAAAATCCACAAAAATCTAAGCCAAATCGCACTTTTATTCTGACTGGGATAGCTATCTCCCTGTCGATCGCTGCATTTATTTCGCCATTTGCCAGTCAAGATCCCGATGGATTGGATCGAGTTGCTCAAGACTTAAAGTTTGAAGAAAAAGCGGTAGAAGAGCCAATTACCAAACAAATTCCTCCAGCTCAGATTTTTGATGAGTATTCCTTAAAAGCGGTAAAAGACCCAAAGATATCCACTGCCCTAGCTGGTATCGCTGGGACATTGCTAGTATTTGGATTGTCTTGGGGATTAGGCGAATTGGCAGTACGCCGCAAATCATAAAATAGATCTAAGCATCTCAGCGAATTAAAACCCAGAACCCAAAAAGCTGTGGCGCACGCTGCGCGTGCGCCACAGATTTTTGGGTTCTAAGGTTTCTTTTTTCTAGCTACTTAGATCTATTTAGGGCGCAGAGCGCCCTAAATAGAAAACTACTCATAAACAAATGCTGTTTCATATCCATTTGCTTAACTCAGACGATCGCCACTCCCCTCGTCAAGACGATCGCCTAAATCTTTGGTATAGCCTAGCCGTTCATATCCGTATAATTTGCATTTTTTCCCTAGTATTTGCGATCGCGCTTACCCCCAATGGCAAATGGTGGGCTTGGACAATTTATGCGATCGCGGCTTTAGTTGTTCTGTTATTGAGCAGAGTTAGTTTAAAAAATTTGATTAAACGAATGGCGATCGAGTTCGCCTTTGCCAGCGTCATGCTCTTGGGAACTCTATTTCGTGGCGGTGGACAGATTTTATGGCAATGGGGATGGTTGCAAATCAGTGAGTATGGCTTGATTGTTTTAGGAAGTGTAACCATCAAAGTTTTTTTGTCTCTACTTCTATTAAATATCCTCACCCTATCAACTTCTATTCCATTACTATTGCAAGCCCTCGTGATTTTAAAAATGCCACCCCTTTTGGTGAGTATTCTGGCTTCGATGTATCGTTATGTTGGCGTTTTAGCCAATGAATTTAATGCTATGCGGCGGGCGGCTACAGCGCGAAACTTTGCACCGCAAAATCTATATAGCCCTCGTCGAAGCGATCGCCATTGGCAACGTCAGGTACTAGGTAATATGCTGGGTATGCTGTTTATCCGTACCTACGATCGCGGCGATCGCATTTACCACGCGATGCTCGCTCGCGGCTACCAAGGCATAACCATATTAGATGAGACTCCCGTTCAGATTAATAGGCGCGATATTCTCGCGATCGCTAGCACCATCATTGTCATTCTCATCGGCGTTTACATTACTATCAAAAGATGAGTTGCGGCGCAAAGCGCCAAAACTCATCTTTTGGGGTTTTAACTCTTTTTTGCTTTGTCATGCAAAACTTTTACGATGCACCACAATCCTATTTCCATTGAGAATCTCAGCTACACCTATCCTGATGGAATACAAGCCTTGAGAGGGATTAACTTGCAAGTCAAGGCAACCGAAAAAGTCGCGATCGTTGGAGCTAATGGGTCTGGCAAGTCCACTTTACTGTTACACCTAAATGGAATTTTGATGCCCCAAAAAGGCGAGATTGTCATTGGTGAAAGACGAGTCTCACAAAAAAATCTAGTTGCCATTCGGAACTTTGTGGGCGTAGTTTTTCAAAATCCTGACGATCAACTATTTATGCCCACAGTTTGGGAAGATGTGGCTTTTGGTCTAATGAATATGGGAATGCGTGGTAAAGATCTAGAAATAAAAGTTGCAGAGTCCTTAGTTGCGGTGGGCTTGGACTTAGATAAATATAGACAACGCCAGTCGCAAAATCTATCAGGGGGCGAAAAAAAACGGGTGGCGATCGCAGGAGTTCTTGCCATGCAGCCACAAGTTCTTGTATTTGATGAGCCATCTTCCCAACTCGATCCGCGATCGCGCCGTCAATTAATCCAACTGCTACAAACTCTGCCTGAAACACAACTAATCGCGACCCATGATCTAGACTTGGTAATAGAGTTATGCGATCGCACCGTGGTCTTGAGTGAAGGAGAAGTTGTCTACGATGGCAAAACTAAACAAGTATTAAGCGATCGCGAGTTTTTACTCGCACATTCTCTAGAAATGCCATTAAGTCTCGGATCACCCTAGCAGGGGATAGCGGCGCATCGCGCCGCTATCCCCTGCTATAACTAAGCTCAGTCTCATATAGACATTATCAAAATCAACAAAGTACGCAGTGAAAAAACATATCTTATTTGTTCTGCCTTACCTCAACCAAGGCGGAACCGAAAAGCAGGCGCTTAGTTTGATCAAAGGGCTTAGCGATCGCTACAAAATATCTTTAGTCGCTCCCGATGGCAAAAGCGCACCGCAATTTCGAGCCTTACCGATTACGCAACGAGAATTTACGAGATGGGATTTTAACTTCTTTAAGGGCGTAAGCGAACTAATTAAAGGAATTAAAGAAATTCACACCGAACAGGCGATCGACTTAGTTCATGTTCATGGAGCGCATGAGTTGATGGCGGCGGTGCGTTTAGCTCTTAGTAAAGTACCGATTATTTTCACAGTGCATGGATATCATGGCGACAGTGCCGAATTTAGTTATCGAATGTCTTGTTGGTTTAGTAATCGATTTGCTAATCAAGTGATTAGTGTTTGCGATGCAGAATATAAAACCCTTAAGGAGTTGGGATTAAATACTAAAAAGCTCCATTTAATTTATAACGGAGTTAGTGAACCTAGTCTTGATGCTCACAAGTCAACCCAAATAGCGGAAAGATTTAATCTTGACCCAACTAACCAGATTATTCTCGGTACAGCCGCACGCTTAAATGAAGCTAAAGGCTTGACCTATTTATTAAAAGCATTTGCAACGATCACTCCCGACAAGATCGGTAACAAAAAGTTAAGACTAGCGATCGCAGGTACTGGTGAGTTGGAAGCATCCCTCAAACAAGAAGCTGACGATCTCGGCATCGGCGATCGCGTGATTTTTACAGGCTATCAAGACGACTTGCCAAACTTGATGAATTTATTTGACATTTTTGTATTGCCATCTTTGCAAGAGGCTTGCAGTCTTGCTTGTGCAGAAGCCATGTCTCAAGCTAAGCCCGTTGTTGGTACTTGTGTCGGTGGCATAGCCGAGCAGGTTAGCGATCGCCAAACTGGTTTTATTGTGAACCCACGCGATCCTGATGGTTTGGCTGCTCGACTTATAGAGCTAATTAATGATCAAGATTTACGCGATCGCTTTGCCAAAAATGGCTATACCCGTTACCGTCAATTGTTCTCTAGCGAGTTGATGTTAGACAAAACCGCAGAACTATATGAAGCCTAAAAATAGTAATAGCGGCGCAAAGCGCCGCTATTACTATTTTTAGGTTACACCGCCTTGCGCCGCAACCCAAAAGAGAGAGGCGGTGCTCCGCGCCGCCTCTCTCTTTTGGGTTTTAGTCAGCCATGCTGAGATTTACAGTAATCGTCAACTTTAAAGATGAGTCAGTATTAGAGTCATGAATTTGCTGTAAATAGCGATCGCCAATTGGCTCAGTCAAGACCCTAGACAACAATTGCAAGAGCCTAGAAGCACCATTGCTAATCTCCTGACTGAAGGATTCAGCATTAGACAAATTTATAGGTGTCGAAATTGTCGAAACTATCGGAGAATTGAGTGCAGACTGTGAATTACTAGCAGGAATATTGCCAGTAACTGCACGATTGCTGTAGCGGCGCAAGACTACTTGCAAATTATTTTTAGTCACGCGATCGCTAAAAGCATCTGATAGCAACTGCCACAATTTATAACCGACATCACGAATATATGCGGCATCATAACCAGCCTTCTCCGCGATTTCCGAATAGGTTTTACCTTCCCAAGTTTGGCGAAAAATCGCCTCTTGAATCGTGCTTAGGCTCTTATTCTGCAAAGCAGAATCGACAATATTGAGTGCGTCTTCAATAGTCATTGTATTCCTCACATTTCACTAATTATTTAGAAATAAATCAAGATTGCTTTTCTATAGCTCAACAAACAAATAGTTTGTACTCAACAGATGAGCTAACGAATTTTTGTAAATTAAAAATCAGAACTTTATATTCGATAACCAATTACTCAACACCCTTCCGTTTGAATTGCTAAAAAGTTTTAGAAATCAATCTAAAAATCAATACAGATAACAACGTAAAAAATAGAATGTTTTGTATGTTGTTTCCGCAAGCACAGCTAAGTTAGCACAGTTTATTTAAACTGGTTATCTAAGGTAATTGTATATATGTAAACTCCAAAAACATCTAATAGCAAGGTTTTCAAGGATTAATGATCCATTTTTGAGTAAGTCAAACTTGTTTTTAACGATAGAAATACTGATGTTTTATGACATCAATTCAGACATTAACTAGCAAATTATAGAAACGGAAAAAGCCTGATATTTTTTTCTAGCATTTTCCGACAAAGTATCAAAAAAGCAGCACCGCAAATTGCGGTGCTGCTTTTTTGATAGCGAGTGGCGGGGCGGAGCCCCGCCACACGAGTAGTTACGTTAGGGTAATTTTTTAAAAATAAGGTGTCGGTTTTTACCGCCAACCCCAAAGGAATTGGATGTCGCCACATTAATCGTCATCGGGCGTGACTTATTCGCCACATAGTCCAGATCACACTCAGGATCAGGATTTTCTAAATTCATCGTTGGCGGCGCGATGTTGTTTTTGATCGCTAGTACTGTGGCTACCGCCTCAATGCCACCAGAGCCGCCGAGCAGATGCCCTGTCATGGACTTAGTGGAGCTAACGGCGACCTGATAAGCGCGATCGCCCAAAACTTGCTTGATGGCTTTTGTCTCAGTCTTATCATTAGCCGCAGTACTTGTGCCATGAGCATTGATGTAGTCCACCATGTCAGGGGTGATATCACCATCCTTGAGGGCAAGAGACATCGCTCTAATGGCTCCTTCACCATCGGGTGAAGGGGATGTCATGTGGTAAGCATCACAGGTACAACCATAGCCAACAATTTCTGCATAAATCTTTGCACCCCTTGCAAGAGCATGGTCAAGATTTTCAATAATCAAAATACCTGCACCTTCACCCATTACAAAGCCATCACGATCCTTATCAAAAGGACGTGAAGCATGGGCAGGATCATCATTACGCCGCGACATTGCTCTTGCCGATGCAAAACCTGCAAAACCCAGTGGCGTAATCGCCGCCTCAGTACCACCGCAGATCATCGCCTGAGCAAAACCGCTTTGCACTAGCCGAAATGCATCACCGATCGCATTAGAACCCGCCGCACAAGCAGTCACCGTGCAAGAATTTGGACCCTGAGCGCCCGTATGGATCGCCGTCAAACCAGCCGCCATATTACCAATCATCATGGGAATCATAAATGGACTGCAACGGCTGGGACCTTTAGTACGAATAATCTCATGCTGATCTTCAAGTACCTGTAAACCACCGATTCCTGTTCCCAGCAGCACACCAATTTGAGGCGCATTGAGTGGTGTTATTTCCAAGGCGGCATCACGCAAAGCTTGGATACTGGCACAAACACCAAACTGGGCGAAGCGATCCATACGGCGAGATTCTTTGGCTGGGAGATAAGCAAGGGGATCGAAATCCTTAACTTCTCCGCCTACACGACATTCATGATCAGTCGTATCAAAGCGAGTAATTTCTGTAATGCCGTTCCTACCTTCGACTAGACCTTGCCAATATTCTTCGACCGTGTTACCGATCGGGGTGATTGCACCTAGTCCAGTGACAACGACGCGAGAGAGCGGCTGAGGGTTTTGCATTTCGTTTGGAACTCAGTATGTCAAGTTTTTTATTTTTGGATTGAAAGAAAACAAAAGCTTTGTCGCTTAGCGACAAAGCTTTTATTTAAAAATAATTGCTTAAGCAGCTTGCTTACTGTCAATGTAATCAACAGCATTTTGAACAGTGGCAATTTTTTCTGCGTCTTCGTCAGGGATTTCAACGCCGAATTTTTCTTCCAAAGCCATGACTAATTCGACGGTATCGAGAGAGTCAGCGCCAAGGTCGTTCGCGAAGCTAGCCTCGGGCTTAACTTCAGCTTTATCAACGCCTAATTGTGATGCAACGATCTCTTGAACTTGCTCAAAGGTACTCATTTAATTAATCTCTACTTTTAACCAGAAACTTTTTAGCGTTTTTCATTTTATCGGATAACGGTAGCTGTATATACATGATCTCGAAGATCGCACCACCAATTTCTCATAGCTGTCGCCAAGTGAAAACCAAGAGACGAGTTGCGGCGCGAAGCGCCGCAACTCGTTTCTTGGTTTTGTGAAAGCGCAAAGCCCTGTAACTTGGAAACATTCCTAGTCTAGCGGCTTGCCAGTTCTAAAATTTTGCCAAGCCTGTTCCACAAATTCTAAAAACTCTTGCTGAAACCTTTCAACCGAAAACCGCATTGCATTCTCACGACAATCGATCGCCTTGATCTGACTTCCATCATGCTCAAACTCAAGCACCGCTTCACAAATGCTCGAGGCAGTCTGCTGATCAAAAAATACACCCGTAGGGCGATCGCTATCCAAGCCGCGCACCGACTCACATACTCCGCCTCGACCATAGGCAATCACTGCTGTCCCGCAAGCCTGCGCCTCCACGGGCGTAATCCCAAAGTCCTCCTCAGCCGCAAATACAAAGGCTTTAGCATTTTGCATATACTCCCGCAAAACTTTTGACTCTAAATGTCCGAGAAACTGGATATTACTGGTCGCTTTGGTTTTGATCTTAGTCATCTGTTCACCATCACCAATAACAATCAATTGGCGATCGCGCATCTGAGCGAATGCTTCCACAATCAAGTCTATGCGCTTGTAAGGGACTAGGCGAGAAGCGGTTAAATAAAAATTTTGCTTTTGGGTTTGGATTGCATAATTCTGCAAATCAACAGGTGGATAGATTATTGCTGCCGACCGCCGATAAACTTTTTGAATTCGCCGCGCAATAAATCCCGAATTAGCAATAAATAGATCGACCCCATTAGCTGTGCGAGCATCCCAATTTCTGATTTGATGCAATAGCCATCTCACGATCCAGCTTTTAATACCTTTATCTAGATTTGACTCTTTTAAATATTGATGCTGCAAATCCCACGCATAGCGAATCGGTGAATGTACATAGGAGATATGTAATTGGTGCGGCGCAGTTAGTACACCTTTAGCAACAGCGTGGGAACTGGAAATAACTAAGTCATAGCTAGATAAGTCAAGCTGTTCGATCGCTAGGGGCATTAATGGCAGATATTGCCGAAATTTAGTTTTAGCAAAGGGTAAATTTTGAATAAACGTGGTTGCAACTTTTTTGTTTTGAATATAATCGCGCTTTCCCTGATCAAGAAAATCGACAACTGCAAATAAATCAGCTTGGGGAAATAAATTTAAAATCTGCTCAACGACTCGCTCTGCCCCAGCATAATTGACAAGCCAATCATGGACGATTGCCACTCGTAGACTTTCTAGTTTTGTTTTTTTGCTAGACATTTTATGACTTGTGGCACTTTACTACAGCCTATTGAGGCTTTAAAGAGTACATTTAAAAGTGCCGCTTCGCGGCACTTTTAAATGTCTCTGGGTTTTACAAAAGCGCAAAGCGCCGCAATTCGTCTTCTGGTTTTGTGGCTACAATAGCAGCGTTGCACTCTCTTGATCTATGAAGTTTCGCCTCACTTCTGCCGTATTAGCTCCTATTTGCATTGCTGCCGTAACTTTGGCAACGCAACTTCCTGAAGTAGCGATCGCCCAGCAAACAGCTCCTGATGTAACGACTAGATCAAGTCCAAGAGAGATTGCTCTCGCTAAACATTTACGCAAAATTGGCGCGAAGTTATATACAGCCTATTGGTGTCCCCATTGTCATAGACAGAAACAGCGTTTTGGACTGGAGGCTGTCCGACAGTTAGAAGTAATTGAATGCGATCGCGGAGGTGTCAAACCTCAACCTGAAATGTGTCGGAGTAAAGGGATTAGATTTTACCCATCTTGGGAAATTAACGGCAAGATTTACTCAGGCAGCCAAACTTTAGAAAATCTTGCCAACTTCTCGCAATATCGCGATCGCTAATAATAAAATCTGCTTACATTACCAGAAAACTTCTAAAAGGCTTGCAAAGCAAGCCTTTTAGAAGTTTTCTTGATTTTGAAAAAAGCGCAAAGCGCTGTAACATTCACCTGATCGCTAGCTTGCATGATATTGAATTACATGTCTTAATTGACTGCATTGCACTAAAATCCTGAATTTGCAACTAGTAATTTCAAGTAACCCTTAGTGTAGTTGCCGTCACTCTAAAAATTAGTAAATTTTGCCATAAACATTGTATATAGGTTAAGAAGGCATTTAATAACTCGATTATTTCGTACCTTAGTTGTCTCGATTATCGCGAACCTTGCAGGCTAATATGTCTACTCTTGTCATTGTCGAATCACCTACCAAAGCCCGTACCATTCGCAACTTTTTGCCTGCTGGCTATCGAGTCGAAGCATCCATGGGTCATGTGCGCGATTTGCCCCAGTCAGCTAGCGATATTCCCGCAGAACTAAAGGGAACAGAGTGGGCAAAGTTAGGCGTAAATGTGGATGCTGACTTCGAGCCACTGTATATCGTGCCAGACGATAAGAAAAAAATTGTCCGTGAACTAAAGTCAGCCCTAAAAGGCGTAAAAGAATTAATTCTGGCGACTGACGAAGATCGCGAAGGGGAGAGTATTTCTTGGCACTTGCTACAAATCTTGCAGCCTAAAGTGCCGATCAAGCGCATGGTGTTCCATGAGATCACCTCAGAAGCCATCAAGTCGGCACTCAAAAATTGTCGCCAAATCGACGATCGCCTTGTCCATGCCCAAGAAACTCGCCGTATTCTAGATCGCCTTGTCGGTTATACTCTGTCACCTTTGCTGTGGAAAAAGATCGCGTGGGGCTTGTCGGCTGGACGGGTGCAATCGGTCGCAGTCAGAGTAATCGTCAACCGTGAGCGCGAACGTCGTGCTTTTAAATCTGGTAGTTATTGGGATCTCAAGGCAAACTTGTTTGCGCCAAAGCAAGAATTTCCTGTGCAGCTAGTCTCAGTCGGTGGCGTAAATGTGGCGACTGGCAAAGATTTTGACGAAGCGACTGGCAAAATTGCCAAGGGTCGTAAAGTTCTGCTATTGGACGAAGCGGCGGCGATCGCGCTCAGAGAAAAACTAAATGGCAAAGTTTGGTCAGTCAGCAATCTGGATGAACGCCCTACCATTCGCAAGCCTTCACCACCCTTTACCACCTCAACTCTCCAACAAGAAGCCAACCGCAAATTACGTCTTTCGGCAAGGGATTCGATGCGGGTCGCTCAAGCTCTTTATGAGCAAGGTTTTATTACCTATATGCGGACTGACTCTGTACATTTGTCCCAACAAGCGATCGCGGCGGCGCGTCAATGTGTGACTACGATGTATGGCAGCAACTTCTTGAGCAAAGAACCACGCCAATATGTGACCAAATCCAAAGGCGCACAGGAAGCCCACGAAGCGATTCGTCCTGCGGGTGAGACTTTCCGTACTCCTCAAGGCACAGGTTTGTCAGGACGCGAATTAGCTCTTTATGATCTGATCTGGAAACGTACCGTTGCTTCGCAAATGGAAGATGCGAGATTAACTATGCTCAGCGTGCAGATGACCGTTGAAGACGCTCTGTTTCGTGCTTCTGGCAAACGCATTGACTTCGCTGGCTTTTTTCGCGCCTATGTCGAAGGTTCCGATGATCCTGATGCCGCCTTGGAAGAGAAGGAAGTAATGTTGCCGCCGCTCAAGATTGGCGATCATCCAGTTTGTCGTGAATTAAATACTGTTGGTCATGAAACTCAACCTCCTGCAAGGTTTACGGAAGCAGCTCTAGTCAAAATGCTGGAAAGTGAAGGCATCGGTCGCCCTAGCACCTATGCCAGTATTATCGGCACAATTTGCGATCGCGGCTATGTTCAACTTACAAATAATGCCTTGATTCCTAGCTTCACCGCCTTTGCGGTCACTAACTTATTAGAGGAGCATTTCCCCAATCTCGTCGATCCTAGTTTCACTTCCAAAATGGAACAGACTCTTGATGATATTTCGACAGGAAGTGTGGAATGGCTTCCCTATTTAAGAAAGTTCTATTCGGGTGAAGAAGGCTTAAGCGGACAGGTCAAATCTCGCGATAGCTTGATCGATGGAGAATCGGCGAGAACTGTGCATTTAGAAGGACTAGATGATGATGTCAAAGTTAAAATCGGTAAATTTGGCGCGTATATTCAAGTTGGAGATGGCGATCGCACAGTCAACTCTTCCATTCCTCAAAACTTAACTCCCTCTGACTTAGTTCCCGAAAAAATTGAATTACTTCTCAAACAGAAGCTTGAAGGACCCGATCAAGTCGGTATTCATCCAGAATTGAATGAGCCAATCTTTATGATGATGGGGCAGTACGGACCTTATGTGCAGCTAGGTCAAGCGACTGAGGCAGTTCCTAAGCCCAAACGCGCTTCATTGCTCAAGGGAATGCAACCTGAAAATGTCACCATTGAGATCGCAGTCAAATTGCTAGCTCTACCGCGCACCCTTGGCGAACATCCTGAAACTGGTAATCGCGTCTTTGTAAATACAGGTCGTTTTGGTCCCTATGTTTGCCATGTCAAAGGTAATGGCGATAAGGATGATAACCGTTCCCTAAAGGCAACGGATGATCCTTACACAATCACCTTTGAGAGAGGCTTAGAGCTATTGTCTCAGCCCAAAGTCCTACGCGGAGCCGCCGCCGCTAAGGTTTTGAAATCTCTAGGAAACCATCCCAGTGACAATGAAGCGATCGAGATCTTGGATGGTAAGTATGGCGCTTATGTGAAGCATGGCAAAGTGAATGTTTCGCTGACTAAGGAGCAAACCGTGGAAGGTTTGACCCTAGAAGAAGCACTATCGATGTTGGCAAGCAAATCTGGCAAAAGCACCACTAAGAGTACTAAGTCCGCCGCCATTGACACTAAAAAAGCTACTACAAAGAAAACCACTACCAAAAAATCTACAACAAAATCAACAACCACAAAAGCAAAAACCACTACCCCAAAAAAGACAGCAGCAACTAAATAACTCACCTTACGCGAAGATAGCCCCTCATCCCCCAACCCCTTCTCCCACGTGGGGAGAAGGGGAGCAAGATTAATTTTCTGGTTCCCCTCTCCCTTAATGGGAGAGGGGCTAGGAGTGAGGGTCTTGGGAAATTCTGCGTAACATCAATAAATAAGCAAAAAATTGTGTTGCGGGCGCGAAACGACCCCAGACCTATCCAAAACATAAAAGACTGTTGCGAAGCAATAGTCTTTTATGTTTTGGGTTTCACCACTTGGCGCGGTAAAGTAATCAGTACTTAAATTTTGACTTCAGTTAGCGAGGATGTTTAACAATGGCAGTCGTGAGTGATAAGGCTTCTCTAAATATCGGTCTACTTTTTGGAGGACAGTCGGGCGAACATGATGTCTCGATTACATCCGCTAAGGCGATCGCCTCAGCCCTCAGCCAAAACTCACGCTATCAAGTCCAGCCATTTTACATTCAACGCGATGGCACATGGCGCAGCCCCAACGTATCGCAACAGGTTTTAAACTCAGGAAAAGGCTTAACGAATTTAGAATTATTGACTGGAGCGGCTTTTTTCTTACCCCCAGAAGTACAGCAAGTTGATCTTTGGTTTCCCGTCCTGCATGGTCCTAATGGAGAGGACGGAACCGTGCAAGGGCTGTTGCAATTAATGCACAAACCCTATGTGGGCAATGGTGTCCTTGCCTCATCGGTGGGCATGGATAAGATTGCGATGAAAGCGATTTTTGCCAATGCAGGTTTGCCACAAGTTAAATATGTAGCGCTCAATCGTTGGCAATGGCAACAGGATCAGGAGGAATGGAGCGAACATATTGAAGTGACTCTTGGTTATCCTTGCTTTGTGAAACCTTCCAATCTTGGCTCATCAGTGGGCATCTCTAAAGTGCGCGATCGCCAACAGTTACAGGAGGCGATCGCTACGGCAACTCGTTATGATCCCCGCATCATTATTGAGCAAGGGGTCACGGCGCGTGAGATCGAATGTGCAGTTTTAGGTAATGAGCAACCCCAAGCCTCGGCGATCGGCGAGATCACTTTTAAGAGCGATTTTTATGACTACGAAACCAAATACACCGCAGGTATGGCAGATTTAATCATTCCTAGCAATCTACCTAACAACGTCGCTCAAACGGTGCAATCGATGGCAGTAAAGGCTTTTCAAACTGTGGCGGGATCGGGTTTAGCCAGAGTCGATTTCTTTTATGTTGAAACCACAGGCACAGTTTTAATCAATGAAATTAATACCTTTCCTGGATTCACATCCCTAAGTATGTATCCAAAATTATGGGAATATTCGGGTATCCCATTTACAGAACTATGCGATCGCCTAGTGGATTTAGCGATCGCTAAACATAACTATTCCTAGCTTTAGCCAAGAAGAATTTTAAAAGCA
>JBBQRB010000090.1:0-13005 GCA_038215315.1 Pseudanabaenales cyanobacterium | reverse complement strand
CAAACATTTAGTGCTCCGCTCGCCCAAAAATTAAGAAAAAAACCCCGCCCCCGCGTGGCGGGGCTTCGCCCCGCAACTCGTCTTCTAGTTTTGTGTCCTAGTAAACTTGGCGACGGCTATAATCGCGCCTACTTACTTAATTCGCAACTATTAAAACTAGTTTCATATTACATAGATCTTTGTATATCTATGCATAGGCGAAATTGCGCGATTTCCACAAAAAAAGAGAGGCGCAAAGCACCTCTCTTTTTTTTAGCCCACACAGAATAGAGATGCATTGCATCTCTATTCTGTAATTACTTCCAATTCTTAGCAACGATTTCGGCAAGATCAACTACACGTTGGCTGTAGCCCCACTCGTTGTCGTACCATGCCACAACCTTAACCATATTGCCACCCATCACCATAGTTAGAGATGAGTCAACGATAGAAGAAGCAGGATTACCACGATAGTCGATCGATACAAGAGGTAGCTCGTTATATTCGAGAATTCCCTTCATCGAACCTTCAGCAGCAGTGCGAAAAGCTTCGTTTACTTCTTGGGCGATCGTTTTCTTCTCAACTTCAACCACAAAGTCTACAACTGAGACGTTAGGAGTTGGTACGCGCAAAGCAATACCATTGAGTTTGCCTGCTAGCTCTGGCAAGACCAAAGCAACTGCCTTAGCAGCTCCCGTTGAAGTTGGCACAATGCTCAAAGCGGCGGCTCTAGCGCGGCGCAAGTCACGATGGCTAGCATCAAGTAAACGTTGGTCACCTGTGTAGCTGTGTGTAGTTGTCATCACACCTTTGATGATCCCGAAGTTTTCAAGGATTACTTTGGCTACAGGTGCTAGACAGTTGGTAGTACAGCTGGCGTTGCTGATGATGTGGTGAATGTCATGGTCATATTTATCAGCATTTACGCCAACCACGAAAGTACCATCTTCATTCTTACCGGGAGCGGTAATCAAAACTTTTTTAGCACCAGCATTGAGATGTCGGCTGGCTCCTGCTTTATCGACGAATACGCCAGTGGATTCAATTACCAAGTCGATGCCCCAATCTTTCCAAGGTAGATTGTCAGGATTGCGATCAGAAACTGTTTTGATTGTTTTACCGTTAACCGTAATTGTGGTGTCATCGGCACTAACTTCAGCATTAAATATGCCAAGCATGGAGTCGTACTTCAGCAAGTGAGCGTTGGTGCGGGGATCGGATGTATCGTTAAGCCCAACTAATTCTATGTTTGTCTCTTTGCGTTCAGCCCAGCATCTGAGAAAGTTGCGTCCGATACGTCCAAATCCATTAATCGCTACCCTGATAGTCACTGCTCTTATCGCCCTTTATATAAATTTAACTTTTTACTTTAATCTGATGCCTATGATACCGAAAACCGCACCTAATTTATTGCCATATCAAGCAAAATTTTTTTACAGCAACCCTCGACTAAGAACTAAAAAACTTGAATGAGCGACAAGAAAATATTACAGATTTCAAAAATTTATTTTCTCTTCATAAAACTATTATCCGCATAGGTTACATTGCATTTACAGCGCATTATGCTCAAACCTCAATCAAGAAAAATTACTTTCTATGGCGCGATCGCAACTAGCTAAATATCGACCTTGGTTTAAAGCTGCGCTTAATGCGATCGCTTTAGGGATGTTTGTAGCAGTTTGCTGTCAGCTTAATGTCAATGGCTTGCTGCAAAATATTCTGATTTGGATTAAAGATCTCGGACTGTTAGGGGTAATTTCCTTCATTGTCATTTACAACCTTGCCACAGTTCTATTTATTCCTGGATCTTTACTAACCCTTGGAGGAGGAGCACTTTATGGCTTGGTTTGGGGTGTAGTTTATGTCTTTATTGCCTCAACCTTGGGGGCAACCCTTGCTTTTCTAATTGGTCGATACTTTGCGAGAGGCTGGGTTAGCCAAAAGTTCCGAAACAGCCTTATGTTTAGAGCAATCGATGCGGCGATCGCTAAAGAAGGATTCAAGATTGTGTTTCTGGCTCGGCTGTCACCGATTTTTCCATTCAATATGCTCAACTACATTTTTGGAGCTACCCGCGTAGCCCTGAGAGATTATATTTTCGGTTCTATCGGCATGATTCCTGCAATCATAATGTATGTCTACCTCGGCTCTCTGGCGGTCGATGTCAGTTTAATCAACACACAGCCTTCAGTTCAGGCAGATACGATTCAATGGGCTATTCGTATTGTCGGACTGGTGGCAACGTTGCTGTTAAGCGCTTATATTGGCTACCTAGCTAGAAAAACACTTCTGCAAATTACGAAGGAGTAAGTAGCTAGGTAAAGTCCAAAAAGCTGTGGTGCACGCGCAGCATGCGCCACAGCTTTTTAGGTTTTAAAATTTCTTTTGCCTATCTACTTATTTAATACAAAAATAATGACTACTTCTAACCTCAACGAATATGCAGCGATGCTGCAACCGATGGATGAGTACAACCAGTCTTTGCTGGCTCATGTGCATCCCCTCGATTGGGTTAACCCCACACCTGCTAAATGCTATGACCTAGTGGTAATCGGTGCAGGAACCGCAGGACTGGTAATCGCCGCAGGTGCAGCAGGATTGGGACTAGGTTTAAAAGTTGCGCTCATCGAAAAGAATCTCATGGGTGGCGATTGTCTCAATGTTGGCTGTGTTCCTTCCAAATGTATTATTCGTTCTGCCAGAGTAATTGCTGATATCAAAAATTCTGTACCTTTTGGAATTCATGTACCTCACGAACTTGATATTGACTTTGCGGCAGTGATGCAGAGAATGCGCCGTATCCGTGCAGGGATAAGCCACCATGACTCGGCTGATCGGTTTAGAAATTTGGGTGTTGATGTATTTCTAGGCTCTGCAAAGTTTGTTAATGAGAGTTCTGTGGAAGTAAATGGGTTACGACTAAGGTTTAAAAAGGCAGCGATCGCTACGGGAGCGAGGGCGGCGCGACCCAAGGTTACAGGGCTTGCCGAGGCGGGATACCTTACCAATGAAACTGTATTTTCGCTAACGGAGCGTCCTAAGCGCTTAGCGGTGATCGGTGGAGGGCCAATTGGTTGTGAACTTGCCCAAGCTTTTCAGCGATTAGGATGCGCTGTAAATTTAATTCACAAAAATTCTCATCTTCTCAATCACGAAGATGCCGATGCTGCGGAAATTGTGCAAACGAGTTTGATTAACGATGGGATTGATTTGATTTTGGATGCTCATCTGGAATCAGTCTCAGTTAATGAACAGGGTAAAGTCATTCACTATCAACAAAATGGAGAACAGAAGCAAATATTAGTTGATGAAATTTTAGTTGGTGCAGGGCGATCGCCAAATGTGGAAGGCTTAAATCTGGAAGCGGCTGGCGTGAAATATACTCAGAGTGGTGTAACCGTGAATGACTACCTGCAAACTAGCAATGCCAATATATATGCAGCAGGTGATATCTGCATGAATTGGAAGTTTACCCATGCGGCTGATGCCGCCGCCCGAATTGTAATTAAGAATTCACTCTTCGCTCCTTTCGGGCTTGGCAAAAGTAAACTTAGTAATCTAGTGATGCCTTGGGTAACTTTTAGCGATCCTGAAGTTGCCCATGTGGGAATGTATGCCAGTGAGGCTCTTGCTAAGGGTTTAGAAACTGGTGAAATTAAGATTCCATTTACTTCTGTTGATCGCGCTATTTTTGATGGCGAGACGGAAGGATTTGTGAAAATATTGCATCAAAAGGGTAGCGATCGCATCCTTGGCGGCACGATTGTCGCCCGTCATGCTGGCGAAATGATTAGCGAAATTAGTTTAGCGATCGTGGCAAAGCAGGGTTTAAATACTTTATCTAGCGTAATCCACTCCTACCCGACCCAAGCCGATGCCATCAAAAAAGCTGCTGACGCTTATCGCAAAACCTTGCTCACTCCGCGTACTCAATCATTCTTAAAAATACTAACTAAATTTAGTTAGTATTTTTAAGAGAAAAATGTCTCACCAAGTACCTGTGGCTTCGGCTTCGCTCAGCCAACGTTGGCTGAGCGAAGATCTGCCCTCACTTCTTACCGCTTCTCTACGATCATGGAAGAGAGAGTAAGATCAAATTCACATATCAATTTCACAGATCATTATGAGCTACCTCGATACCACTGCTGAATTTTATGCCGAAGCCGCGACTACCCCTCAAGTTGGCTTATGTTGCATTAGTACTCCACCAATGCAATATCCCGATCTCAAAATTCCTGAGATCATCCAACAGATGAACTATGGCTGTGGTACGACGATTCATCCCACGGAGTTAACTGGTTCGCCAACAGTCCTATACATCGGAGTAGGTGGTGGTTTAGAAGCCCTACAGTTCGCCTATTTCTGTCGCCGTCCTGCGGCTGTAATTGCCGTTGATCCTGTCGCTGCTATGCGGGAAGCGGCGACTTGCAACTTAGAATTAGCCGCCCAAGAAAATGCATGGTTAGATCCTAGCTTTGTAAAAATTCTTGATGGTGATGCTTTCAATCTCCCTGTTGGCGATGCTTCAGTGGATGTAGTTGCCCAAAACTGTCTATTTAATATTTTCGAGCCAGATGATTTAAAACGTGCCTTAACGGAAGTCTATCGAGTACTCAAGCCAAAGGGTAGGTTAATTATGAGCGATCCGATCGCTACCCGTTCAATTCCTAGCCATCTGCAAGCCGATGAGCGCTTGCGGGCGATGTGCCTCTCTGGAGCGATGACCTACGATGAATATACTCAACAACTCATTGATGCTGGCTTTGGACAGATAGAAATTCGCGATCGCCGTCCCTATCGTTTACTTGATACAAAGACTTTCCAATTAGACACCCCATTATTATTGGAGAGCTTGGACTCAGTATCTTTTAAAGTCCCGATACCCAATGATGGCGCTTGTGTTTTTACTGGCAAGACTGCCATTTACAACGGAAGTGAGGCGATGCTTGACGATCACCAAGGGCATACTTTACTGCTTGGCAATCCGATCGCAGTCTGCGATAAAACCGCAAAAAATCTTGCTTCTAAGTTTCCTCAAGAAGTAATCATTACTGATTCTACTTGGCATTACAACGGCGGCGGCTGTTGCTAATTGCTGAATTACAGCGCTTTGCTCGGTAAGCTACTTTTCTCCGAAGGCTAAAACCATGACTTTTCTCAAAAATAAGGCTCTCAATTTCGGTAAGCCCCTAACTTTTTGCTTGATCGGCGCGATTACTTTTCTGTTTGTAGCTAGCCCTGCCCTTGCCCAAACTGTTGCGCCTACGGAAGGATTCAACCCTCAAGGCTTACTGCGATCGGCGTTGCAATGGGTTGAGGGACTTGGTTATGTTGGCGGAATTGCCTTTATTGGTATTTATATCGTTGCTACTGTTGCATTTTTGCCAGGATCGATTCTTACTTTGGGTGCTGGTGTGGTCTTTGGAGTCGTATTTGGTTCTATATACGTGTTTATCGGGGCAACTTTGGGGGCGATCGCTGCTTTTTTAGTTGGTCGATACTTCGCACGCGGTTGGATTAGCCAAAAAATTGAAGGCAACCAAAAGTTCGCGGCGATCGACAAAGCGGTTGCTCAAGAGGGATTTAATATCGTTCTATTGACCCGACTCTCGCCAGTATTTCCCTTTAACTTACTTAACTACGCTTTTGGTGTTACTGCTGTTCCTCTCAAGGACTATGCGATCGCTTCTATAGGAATGTTGCCAGGAACAATCATGTACGTTTATATCGGCTCTCTCGCGGGGGACATCGCAAGGATCGGCGGTGAAAATCAACCCACCGATCCCACAATCCAATGGATCATTCGCATTGTGGGCTTTGTTGCTACAGTTGCAGTCACGATCTACGTCACGCGCATCGCCAGTAAAGCTCTATCTGAAAAGGTGAATTAATAAATCACCTTATGCAGAGCGAATATCTGCGTAACATCAGTCAATAATCATCAATTATCTCCAAAAATTAATTATGTCAAGTCCTACTGCAACTACTTCTTTACTTCAGCGCCGTTCTGCTTTATCCAGTTCTCAAACTCAAATAGAACTTTTAGAATCCCTTGATCTTAATTCTTTGCCTGCAAAGGGAGACTTCGCGGCTATTCTCGATCAGAGTGGCTGGCCCAATCTGACTCCATCAAAAATAGAAATCTTTCAAATTAATGTTGGCAAACTTTGCAATATGGCTTGTCGTCATTGCCATGTTGATGCCGGACCTGATCGCCGCGAAAACATGGATCGCTTCACTATTGATGCTTGTCTTAAAGCTCTAGATCAGACGGAAGCACATACCGTTGACATCACAGGTGGCGCTCCTGAATTGAATCCACATTTTCGATATTTAGTTGAGCAATGTGTAGTACGCGGCAAGCACGTCATCGATCGCTGCAATTTGACAGTGTTATTGTTGCCGACTATGGAAGACTTACCCGAATGGCTGGCAGAGAGAGGAGTGGAAGTTGTTTGCTCATTGCCACATTTTCGGCAAACTAATACAGACAAACAGCGGGGCGATGGCACTTTTGAGCAGTCCATTGAGGCTCTGCGCCGTCTCAATGCGGTGGGTTATGGCAAAGGCAATCCTAATCTGAAGCTGACCTTGGTTAGCAATCCTGACGGGGCAACACTATCTTGCAATCAAGCGGCAGTTCTAGAGCAGATGTGGAAGCAAGGCTTGAGCGAAAATCATGACATTACTTTTGATCGCTTGATTGCGATTAATAATATGCCGATCTCTCGCCATTTAGAATGGCTAGAGCAGTCTGGAAACTTGCAAGCCTATATGGAACTGCTAGTTTCAGCTTTTAACCCTGATACCATATCAGGATTAATGTGTCGCAATACAATTTCGGTGTCTTGGGATGGCAAGTTGTTTGACTGCGATTTTAATCAAATGTTGGATTTAGAGATTTGCGATCGCCCAAATCATCCCTTGCGTATCCAAGATTTCCATCCAAAGTTATTAGCAGAACGCGAAATCATTACGGGTCGTCACTGTTTTGGTTGCACCGCCGGTAAGGGAAGTTCTTGCAGTGGCGCGATCGCCTAACCCAAAAGAGAGAGGCGGCGCTTTGCGCCGCCTCTCTCTTTAGACAAATCCAGCTAGCGCATAAAGTCGGCGCAAGATTGCCATGATCTTTTTATCGTAGTTAGCGTCCTCAGCCCATCTACCAGTCAGTTGCCCCAGCAATGGCGCAGACCCTCTCTTGACTAGACTAAATCGAGGATCAACCAATGGCTGAATTAGAGGTCTAATCGTGGCATAGGCTTTAAGATGTTGAATTTGCGCTCGTACACCAATGCGCTGATCACTAAAGCGATCGCCCCTTACCCCATTACCGATCGCCCCGATCCCCCCAAAATTATTTTGATCAGGTTTTACGTCTCCGCCAAACTGTAAAAAACCTGTTTCTAAACACATCTGACAAAAAGCGATGTCAGAGTTAACACCTTCGATCGCTGCCTCTTCGCGATAGATATTGGGTAAGTCTCCATAGATATTTAGCGGCGCACGATTGAGCCGCAACAATCGCAACATTTGTACCTCAGACACTAGCCCATCTGCCATAATCCGATCAATACGTCCAGCCAATAGCCTTGAACAGACTTGATCGCGTAGTGATGGCTTCGGTAAAGGTAAAAAGTTTTGAGCAGAGGCAATGTCTAGCCCGAACTGTTCACCTATTTTTTCAATGGTAAATAAGGCGATCGCGCCAGCCCCAAATTGAAGAAAATGCTTTCTTCTCATAACTTTTGTCCGTAAGGGGTAAAAAAAGAGCCAAATCTTTGAAAGAAACCCAGAACCCAAAAAGCTGTGACGCACGCGCAGTGTGCGCCACAGCTTTTTAGGTTCTGAGTTTCTTTTCGCCGAGATAATCAAATGAACCTAGTCTTTGTAAACGTTAAGTAAGTTTTGACCCTTTTGACAAGGGGGATATGACGGAAATTGAGTTCTTGGATCGCCGCAACTCCGAGGATCTTGAGAGTAGGCGGCAGCGCTATTAGTAGCAGAGATCATTAGAACCGAAGCCGAAATAATAGATAGGAAGAATTTCATGGTCTTAATCTGTAATTTATTTAGTTAAAAGTTGAATAGTGAATTTTGAGTGAGGTAATCTAGTTAAGCCTTGGCTTCAGAAAATTAGGAATATCTAGGTAGTTTTGAGAACTTTGAGAGCATTCATTGGTATAGAGCAGGCTTTCAGAAACCGCGGCGATTAGTTCAGGATTTTGAGTGGAGTCTCTAGCTAGATCGAGAAATAAGCTTTCGATCTTCTGCATTGATTCGATAATGCGGTGCTTAATCTTGATGCGATCAGTTGCTACCCAAAAAGATTGCGACTCTTCTGTAGAGCAGTCAGCCATTAGCAGTTCAATCTTTTGGAGTAGATGCTGATAGTCGTAGTTATCTTCAACGTCGTCTCGACTCTTACTGTCTGACGATTCGACATAGTCTGCCAATAGCCTTGGCTGTAGTTGAGGACTGTAAATTAGTGGCGTGGGAAAAGCATCGCTTTGCATATATTTTTCTCCTTATCACTGCATCGCAAAATGTAGTTGAGTTGCATAACTAGCGACCTTGGTTTGCCGCCTTGGACTAGAAGCTCTAGTGACCTGATCTGACAAATGCATCTGGGGATAGGGAAGATCAGCTAAAACTGCTAAAATGCGGCAGAAATCACGATTTTGCCGCCGCCCACTCAAAAATTGAGGTACTTCTGAAGAGTAGGGAGACTTATGCAGCCTATGACGCAAGTTAGTGATGGCATCCCAAAAGTTACACATCTCTTCATAGGTACAGACTCTCAAAAAAGCTTCAATTTCACTGACCAAAGCGGAAAGGCGATCGCTAATGCGCGTGTATGAGTCAATCTGCGAAATCTGATTGGTAAAACCAACAGTTTTGCGCTGATGAGTCTTAGGAGTTTTGCTTAATAAATTGAGATGACGTTGCGGAGCGCTCATGTTTCAATGCCTCTACTTGTGAGGATAAATGAGGAAATGTCGGATTTTGCCATAAAGTGCAACATCCCTCTTGCTATTAGCACTTACGAATGGTAAAAGAATTAAACATTTCTTTATGTGAGGGTAAGTGAGTTATAAGTCTAGCAAAAAAGCCACTGAACGATTAAAATCAATTCAATGACCTTTCTGTTTGACAGAATACAATCAAAAATACAATTTGCACACCAGAAAAAGTAATATTTTTTGTCAGAAAATGTATGTATAAATTAAAAAATAAAATTATTTAAACTTGTCCGTTACTTGTTTACACAATTTTGTTTTAAAAACTTAGTTGTTTTGCTAAATTGAAATTCTAAAATCTTTTCTTTTAAATTGATTTTAATTTTAATTGTTAAGCATTTAATAACTTAGTTATTTTTACTGCAAATAACTTTAGTCATAATCAGCTCTTAAAATTTTTGCAAATAATGTTTGTAAATATTTTGCCTGAGAATGTCATATTTCGTCATTGTGCTTGCTAGTAGTACTTTCTGTGAACAGGTATAAAGGTTATTTATTGGTATCTGACTATGTAAAAATCAGCAAAGACAAGAAAAAACTGATCTAGATTTAAGTAAATGTCATACTAAATCATGAGTTTTTGGAAAGAAGAACAAATCTCTTGCAAGTACAAAAATATATGTTATTTATCTAACTTGAAAAACAAGAATATGTTGATTAAATAATCGTTAATTGCTGTGATTAACAATTATCTATGATCCAAAAATTGAAATACTGCATAACGACATCTACAGTCGAACTATATTTACAAATCAAGACTTATTCAATTTGTAAATAGTTCCATATCAATTAATTACATATCCGACATCAAGACATCGCGCCGAGACATTAAATTTTTCAGAGGAATTAAGCCCGTGACGACCATAACTGTGGATGAGGCGATCGCACTTGTTGATCAAGCACTTCAAGACAAGCCCATGACTGATATTCAAGAACAGGTTTTTCGCCAATCTTGGCATGGCAAGACCTATGTGGAGATCGCCAACTGCTGTGGCTATGACCCCTCCTACACCCGCGATGTAGGCTATCGTCTATGGCAAACACTGACAGATAAATTTAGTGTGATTGTCAAATTTAAAGTGATTGTCAAGAAAAACAATCTACAAGTGGTGATGCGTACCTATGCCGATATCCTCAAAAATTTGCAGGGAGAAACCGTCACAACTAAAGGCAATCCTGAACCTGAGACAGCTTTCGGTAAACGTCACGATTGGGGTAATGCCATTGATACGTCAATTTTTTATGGCCGTGCGGAAGAGTTAGATACTGCTGCAAATTGGGTGATTAGCGATCGCTGTCGGTTGCTGGGTATATTTGGCATGGGTGGCATCGGCAAGACTGCATTTGTGACTAAGCTGGCTGAGCAAGTGCAATCAGAATTTGATCTAATCCTATGGCGATCGCTGCGTCATGCGCCGACACCAGAAGCTGCCCTATTGGACTTAGCGAGCTTTTTAACCAATCAAGATGCATTGAGCTTGCCTCAGGACTTGCATGGTCTATTAATGACGATCATGGCAATTCTGAAGAAATCGCGCTGCTTGCTCGTATTGGACAATGTGGAATCGATTTTACGCAGTGGCGATAGTAATGGGCGATATCGAGAAGGCTATGAAGGCTATGGAGAACTATTCCGCCAAGTCAGTGAAGTGTCTCACCGTAGTTGTTTGATGTTGACCAGTCGTGAAAAACCCCACCATGTTATGGCTCCAGACAGCAGCGATCGCATGGCGCGTTCTTTGCAATTGAATGGATTGGGAGAGTCAGCGAGACAGATGTTTCAGCCAGATCTAGCGATCGCACCTGAGACAGGTAAATTGATTGATTTTTACCGTGGTAATCCACTAGCGTTAACGGTGGTGTCTCGCTCAATTAACAGTATGTTCAATGGAGATATCCAAGAGTTTCTCAATCAAGAAGTAAACGTCTTGGGGGATATCCGCGATCTATTAGATCAGCAATATTCGCGACTATCTTCGTTTGAGCAGCAGGTGATGTACTGGCTAGCGATCGAACGGGAATCGATCACTACTGATAGTCTGCGTCAGGACATCGTGCCGATGGTATCGCGCTTACAGATTTTGGAAACGGTGACTGGTTTGCGTTGGCGATCGCTAATTGAAAAGAATCACAATAGCTACACGCAACAGCCTGTGGTTATGGAATATATGACCGAGCGATTGATTGATGATGCTTATCAAGCCGCGATCGAGCGAGATCCAGAATTTCTCATGAGTTATGCTCTGGTTCAACACCGCGCTGAAGACTATATCCGTGAAACCCAGATTCGTCACATTTTGCAGCCTCTGACTCAGCGACTCATGGCTTACTATGGCAGTACCGAAACTTTGCATCGTGAATTGCATAGCCTGCTGGAGTCTCTACGCGATCGCCAAACCGCGACTGGCTACGCACAGGGAAATATTATGAATCTGCTCCGTTCATCCCAGTCTGATCTTACCAAGCAGTTTTGTCGCTTTCCTGAGCAAGTGACTGAATATTCTGATCTGCTCCTTTTAGAGAGACTGCTAGAGAGCGATCGGGCAGGGGGGCTAGCCACATGGGATCACCGCATTCCTTGGGCAAATAATCCTCTTGCACAACAAACTTCGGAAACTAAAACCCAACTCCGCAGTAAAAATCTCTATTATCAATGGCCAGAGGGTACTCTCGAACAGTTAAAGGAAGAGTTGCAACAACAGCCTAAGCTGCGTAAAAAATATCAAGCTTGGTTAAACGAAACTCAATTTGCGGAGATTGATGCTGATTTTGAAGCAGTAAAGATTACGGATACGTTTAATCAACCTGTTGATGCGCGTTTGGTGTTTATCAACGAAGTCAAGATTGTGGAGCCTCCTGCTGACTTACCCACACCTAGCGATCGCCGCCAAGCTAAAAAGAGAAGACAAACGATAGTATCAAGTTCTTCTGAGAAGCTTGGCTAATCCCAAGTAAAAAACAAAAGAGAGTTGCGGCGCAACTCTCTTTTGTTTTTTTGTCCTAATCAAGACTGGCTAAGGCTATGCCATATTATCAGTTCCATCAAAAAGCGATCGCAATATCTCTCAATCTCTAACAAAATCTGCGATCGCATTGCATGACAAGTAGTTCACAAAATATCAAAGAGAAAGGCGATCGCACTTTTCTTACAAATAAGCGATCAACTAATCGCCCCTAACCTCATCACATCTAAAATGAGTCTTAGCTAGTTCTCTTTAGATGTGAAATTAGCGTGTCAGTCGTCCAGCATGGACAACCACAGCCAAGAAAATCATTATCTTGTGTCCAGATTGCTGTATTTAAATGTATTGCCAGAGCTACGGTATGCCAATCATCGGGATCTCTAGGTATCCGTTCTTTAGCTTCAATCTCTAAATAACCATATTCAACTTGAGGAACGTTGATAATACAGGTTTCTAGTAGTTGAAAAGCTGCTTGGGTTAAATCTGCTCCTGCTTCTCTACTCAATTTGCCTGTAGTTACCATGTGACTTATCCGCTTCTGGATTTCGTAATTAGTTTCTTCTAAAACCTTGTTGGCGGCATATATGCTCAGTTGTTGGTTACGCAATAGTTCGCGTCCGCGCTGACGGAGTAATTCGGCAATTAGGATGTTTGCGTCAATAATCAATATCATCATGATTCTTGATTGACAAATGCCTCTACTAATTCATCTTCCGTCAAGCCAGTTTCTAATAGAACTTTTTCAACTGTGCGATCAAGAGAATCTATGACGCTAGTATCAACATTACTTCGGGTAATTCTTTGGGACTCAGCAATTTCTTGACCTAGTAGTTTCCATAATTTGATTTTATGTTCAGTATTGAGGGTGGTGACGGCTTCGGCTAGTAGTTCAAAGGGGATATTAATTTGAGCGATCGCAGTTGTCATGATATTTTTACCTGTATGGTAAGTTTTCTTCAGACCAATTGATTATAGATTTTACTCGACATTTTGGGGTTTGAGTAAGATGTAGTAAGTTGCGATCGCAATATCTCTCAATCTCTAAC
>JBBQRB010000089.1:0-13053 GCA_038215315.1 Pseudanabaenales cyanobacterium | reverse complement strand
ATGTAAGTGTGTGAGGGCATTATGCACAGCGTGGGCAGCCACCGTGCGGCAACTTGCACCACCGATACCACCGATCGCACCTGCAAGACATACCGTTGCATCGACGACTTCACGCCATACAGGGCTATTTGGATTTGCGATCGCATCGGCCGACTTTTGAAACAAAATATCGCGCAGTATTCTTGCCTCTTGGACGGCGGCAATCACCATTGTTTTGTCACTGGAGCCACTGCTGACCGATGACTCGTACCATTTCGCGATCGCGTCGCCTATACCTGAAACAAGTGTGCGTTTAGGAGCGCTAGCGATTACGTCATAATCAACGAACATCAAGTCGGGACAGCGATCAAGGGTTACGTCATAGTCAAATGCACCATCAGCAACATAGACATTACTTAGGGCTGTCCATGCGGCACAGGTTGCGCCTGTGCTGGGAACAGTTGCGATCGGTAATTTGCTCTGGTATGCAATCAATTTGGCAGTATCTAAAACCTTGCCGCCGCCAATGCCCACGATGACATTTGGCTTTTCTTGATCAATAATTTGGCGCAACATGGCAAGGTTTGCGTCGGTGCAATCTGCGATCGCAGGTGCATGGATAATTTCGAGATCGGTACTTTCAAAATAACTTGCAGTTACTCGATTTGCGGTTTCCCCAGCAATGACTAGCGCTTTATGCCCGTATCGTAATAGATATTGCGGGAGTTGCGATAAAATCCCGTTTCCCCGTAAAAGTTGGGCTGGTGCAATCGCGAGGATCGGTAAGGTTTCCAGCTTGGTAAGTCCTGACATTAGGTTAAGACATGGTAAACATATATGTCCATTCTATCCTTCTGCCCCAAAATTTGCCCAAAAATCAGCGATTCTCATTATATACTCCCTTCCCAGCATAGGATTAGACATTAAACCCAAGAAATTATCGTTGCGGCGCGGTGCGCCGCAACGTCTAATCTTTCACTGGGAAGGGAGTAGCTGCCGCTAGTCAAACCCCATAATCAGATGGTGGCGCAAAGCGTCGCCATCTGATTATGGGGTTTGAGTTATCATGATTGAGCTAGAGCTAGAGCAAAGTAGATGGGTAGCAAAAATCAAAGAATTATCGTTGTTGGGGCAGGAATTGGTGGGTTGACATCGGCGGCTCTATTGGCAAAACGTGGTTACGAAGTAATTGTTTACGATCTGGCGATCGTGGCGGGGGGCTGTGCATCTACGTTCAAACGGCGTGGATTTACCTTTGACGTGGGGGCAACCCAAGTTGCAGGATTAGAATCTGGAGGGATTCATGATCGCATTTTCCGAGAATTAGACATAGATATTCCTGATGCGACTTATTGCGATCCTGCCTGTGCGGTGTTTCTACCCAATGAGAAGGAACCAATTAATGTTTGGCGCGATCGCCATGAATGGAAGCTAGAACGTCAGCGACAATTTCCTAATAGCGAACCATTTTGGCAATTTCTAGAGGATTTGTTTTGGCGAAGTTGGCGCTTTCAGGGTCGCGATCCGATTTTGCCGCCGCGCAATCCTTGGGACTTGTGGCAATTAATCAAAGCTTTACGAATTGATACCCTTGCGACTGTTCCCTATACCTTCTCCACCGTAGGCGATGCCTTACGCGGTTTTGGACTTGCCTCAGATCTGCGACTACGCACATTTCTTGATCTGCAACTAAAGCTCTATTCTCAAGTCAATGCTGAAGAGACAGCTTTGCTCTATGCCGCTACAGCCTTGGCGGTATCGCAATCACCTTTGGGGTTATTTCACCTCAAGGGAAGTATGCAGATTTTAAGCGATCGCTTAGTCGCTAGTATCGAACGCGATCGCGGCAAAGTTTTAATGCAGCACCAAGTAACAGAAATCCAGAAATCTGAAACTACGGGCAAAGTCAGAGTGAAGGTTAAAAACTTGCGATCGCGGGAAACACTGTCTGATGAGGCTGATTGTGATGGAGCTGATTGGGATGAAGCTGATCATGTCGTGGCAAATGTGACTGTCAATAATTTTGTGCAACTATTAGGCAATCAAATTCCCCAAGGCTATGCTCATCGTGTCAAAAATCTTAAACCTGCATCCGTAGCTTTTGTGGTCTATTTGGGCGTAGATCGCGAAGCTATACCTGAGAATTGTCCACCGCATTTACAATTTCTTGAAGCTGATCCTGAAGGCAATACCAAACCGCATTCTTTATTTGTCTCAGTTAGTAAAGAAGGCGATGGACGCGCTCCCGCAGGTAAAGCCACGATCATTGCATCGGAATTTACCGATGCTGAAATCTGGTATGGCGATGAAGATTATCAGTCTCTCAAACAAAGATTTACCGATCGTGCGATCGCGCAGTTGAGCGAATACTTCTATCTCAATGAGCAAACTCTGATCCATGTCGATGCGGCGACACCACAGACTTTTGTACGCTACACAGGTCGCGATCGCGGCATTGTTGGCGGCGTGGGAATGCGAGTTGCTACGTTTGGCCCCTTTGGTTTTGCCAATCGCACTCCTATAAAAAATATTTGGCTAGTCGGCGACTCGACACATCCTGGAGAGGGAACTGCGGGTGTCAGTTATTCGGCGCTCACCGTAGTGAGGCAAATTTTAAATAGATCATAAAATAGATCATAAAAAAAGCCGCTAAGCGGCTTTTTTTATTTTGAAAAGCGCTTTGCGCTTTCTAATAACTGTCGGTTTTACTAACGGTGTTATTGGTTAGTTGCTGATTTGCTTGATTGAGGCGATCAGCGATCGCTTCTCTAACATCTTTGTTTATATCAATATCAGCCAAGACATCTTGAGCCATTTCGCGATAGACCGCACTAGTGGTGAGATCAACCTGATCGAGTTGGTTGAGATTTTCATAGACGGTTTCAGGAGAAACCTCGATATTAGTTTCCATAAAATATTTCCTTAAATTTGGCTGTTTCAATATTGGTATAGTGCTTCACGATGTTCTAAAACCCAGAAACTAAGTTGCGGCGCTTCGCGCCGCAACTTAGTTTCTGGGTTTTATGTCCTAACACAAGTGGCGACAGCTATATGTTTAGGGAAGGTCAGTGTCACCCATCAAATAGCGATCGCATTCACGAGCAGCACCACGCCCTTCGTTAATCGCCCAGACAACTAGACTTTGACCACGACGGCAATCTCCTGCTGCAAATACCTTAGGGAGGCTAGTCGTAAATTGACCATGATTAGCCTTGACATTACTGCGAGGATCGCGTTCCACACCAAGAGCCTCGAGCAAGGGTTGTTCAGGACTCAAGAAGCCCATTGCTAAAAGCACCAGTTGCGCAGGAATAACTCGCTCCGTGCCAGCGATTTGAGTGGGAATAAATTGACCTTTTTCATTCCGTTCCCATTGCACTTGTACGGTGTGAACTGCTTTCACTTGACCGCTTTCGTCACCTTCGATCTTAGTCGCTGTGGTGATATAAGCTCTAGGATCGTCACCAAACTTAGCACTTGCTTCTTCCTGACCATAGTCCATTTTGTAGACCTTCGGCCACTCTGGCCAAGGATTGTCCTTGGCTCGCATTTCTGGAGGCTTGGGCATAATTTCTAACTGCATAACGCTGGTGCAACCATGACGGATGGAAGTGCCAACACAGTCCGTCCCCGTATCGCCACCGCCGATGATCACCACATCCTTACCCTGTGCCGAGATAAAATCTGCACCTGATTCTTCATTGAGAACCGCTTGGGTATTCGCCGTCAAGAACTCCATCGCAAAATTGATGCCCTTAAGTTCTCTTCCTGCGATGCTTAAATCGCGGGGCTTAGTTGCACCAGTACAGAGAACAACGGCATCAAATTCGTTGAGAAGATTTTCGGCGGAGATATCTTTGCCGATTTCGGTATTGCACACAAACTTGATACCTTCTTTTTCAAGGATATCGAGGCGGCGCATTACCACTTTTTCCTTATCCAATTTCATATTGGGAATGCCATACATCAGCAATCCCCCTGCGCGATCGGCGCGTTCGTAGACTGTTACCCAATGTCCAGCTTTATTTAACTGCGCTGCCGCACTCAGTCCTGCGGGACCTGAGCCAATCACAGCCACTTTTTTGCCTGTACGCTTGGCGGGAGGTTCTGGCACGATCCAACCCTCTGCCCATCCCTTATCAATGATTGAGTATTCAATATTTTTGATTGTGACAGGAGGGTTGTTGATCCCCAGTACGCAGGAGCCTTCGCAGGGGGCAGGACAAACGCGCCCTGTAAATTCGGGGAAGTTATTGGTTTTGTGGAGGCGATCAAGAGCCTCGCGCCAGAGTCCGCGATAAACCAAGTCATTCCATTCAGGGATCAGATTATTGACGGGACATCCGCTTGCCATACCACTGATCAGGTTGCCTGTGTGGCAAAAGGGTGTACCGCAATCCATACACCTTGCGCCCTGATTACGCAATTTCTCGTCAGGCATATGTAAATGGAACTCGTCCCAATTTTTAATGCGATCGCTTGGTGGTATTTCCGTTGGTGCTTCGCGGAGGTATTCAATAAATCCTGTTGGTTTTCCCATGTTTGGCGCTTTGAAGATTTGGCTAGTAGGCTACTTGCAGCGCTTTGCGCTGTTTCTACAGCGTACAGGGTATTTCTTAAGATGTAGGGATTTTTTTAGGATGTAAGGCTTTTTTTAAGCATATTTTATAATTTTGCTTAATATTAGTTAATGTTATGGTGCTTCGTGCTTTCCTGATTTGAACTTTCTTTGGCTGAGCGAAGTCAAAGCAACAAACCACAAACTAAAAGAAGCCCGCCTTTGGCGGGCTTCTTTTAGTTTGTGGGAAAAATTCGTAAGCGACGATTTGGCTCAGCGCCGTAGCTCTCTGAACGCAGTTGATAATGTTCTACAAGTTCATGCTGCATCCTGCGAATGATCGAAGAACGGGGTAATAATTCCACAGGTTGACCTTTGGGAATGACAATTTGCTCAACGGCAAGACGAGTTTCTTCGAGAGCTTCTATCTCATCTTCTGAATCTCCGTAGGCAAACATATTTAGGTCACTAATCGTATCGGCTGGGCTCTCATCGATATGTAGGATTCTCCTGAGAGCGCGAGTGATTTGGGGCAAGGTACTGGTCTTAATCGCATGGATGGGGATTTGTCTAGCCTCGGCGACTTGGCGAACTTTAGAACTAGTCCGAATCTGCGATCGCAAAGCTAGGACAACATCGGCTTCATCAAGGTCTTTAGTAATCTCAACAGGCAAACTAGTTGACTGCACTACCTGTTCTGTTTGATGGCGACTAACTCCATAAAGATAAACATTCAACGTGCCAAATCTCTCCCGCATTGCGTCATAGCTAGCTAAGTCGGCAAGTTCTTCTTCTTCGCTAGTTTCATTTAATTCAGCGATCGCGGGCTGATTATTTTGGCTAGTCTTACCATTTAACTCAGTTACCCGAGAGCGCATCTGCACCTGTGGCTCGAGAGGAACTGGTTTGAGTTTTCCTGTAGATCTCCATCCTTTGATCGCAGGATTTCGCATTACTTCAGGATTTTTAGGAGCTTCTTCGGTAGTCGTTACTTCGCCAACGTCACTCACAGAGCGAATCTGACGACCAGGATCGCGATCGCGCAGCAACATATCGATGGTTCCCGCCACATCTGCGTGGACAGCCCACCGATAACGCTCCCACATTTCGACGGCGATATCAAAGGTTGGTTGAGCTTTACGCTCCAGAATGCTCTTTTGAGGTAAGCCCCGCCGCCGCATTTCTTCATCGCCGAGGGTGACTGACTGAATGCCGCCGATCAAGTCAGATAGAGTTGGATTTTTGATCAAATTAGCTAGCTGATTTCCGTGGGCTGTGCCGACCAGTTGTACGCCGCGTTCAGCGATCGTTCTCGCCGCTAGCGCTTCTAGCTCTGTCCCAATTTCATCAATGACGATCACTTCAGGCATATGGTTTTCCACAGCTTCGATCATCACTTGGTGTTGCAATTCGGGCTGGGAAACTTGCATCCGCCTAGCTCTGCCGATCGCGGGATGGGGAATATCGCCATCGCCAGCAATTTCATTGGATGAGTCAATAATTACTACGCGCTTATTTAAGTCATCGGCAAGTACACGGGCGATCTCGCGTAGGGCTGTGGTTTTGCCCATCCCTGGCTTGCCTAGTAATAGGAGCGATTTACCAGTTTCTACTAAGTCACGGATCATGGCGATTGTGCCGTATACGGCGCGACCCACACGACAGGTTAGTCCGATGATTTCGCCCTTACGGTTACGAATTGCACTGATACGGTGCAGAGTTCGCTCAATGCCTGCACGATTATCACCGCCAAATTCACCAACTTGCTTGACGCAGATGGCAAGATCTTCTTTAGTAACTGGATCATCGGTTAAATATTTAGTGCTTTCAAAATAGCGTGCTTCAGGCAGCCTGCCTAAGTCCATCACAATCTCTACAAGTTGTTCTAGCCCGCCGCAGAGTTCAAGGCTAATTTTGATGCGTAGTGGCAAAATATCTAAAAGTTGATCGAGGTTGTCGGTAACTTGCTTGCGGATAGAGTCCATTAGGCTTTTTAAAGGTTTTATGGTTAGTTTTTTATTTGCGAAAAATCTAGAGATTTTTAATTTGGGATACTAATTTTTGGGCGATCGCTACCGCTTGCCAGAGTAAGCATGGACGATCTTCAAGGCGATCAGGGATCTCTTCGCCTAAGCCCTCCAAAAAGTCAATGATGACTTTGCGAGCGTAGCCACCATAGGCTACTCCATGAGCATCAATATTCGCTTGCCGCAACTTAGGCACGGTGCTAGCGTTTGTGCCACCTGCGAGTTGCACAAAGCCGAAGGGTAATTTAAAATCCAGCACCTTTTGACCTAGCTGTAAAGCTGCTCTAGTTGTGCCATCGCCAATATCACCACTCATGGCACGACCGTCAGTTTGCCAAATCAGCGATCGCGGCTGAGGTTGCATACCATCTAGCAAAGACAAAAGATAATTGTGCAAGTCTCCACAGTCAGGAAAACTCACCGCTACTAACTTGAGCTTAGGAATGATTGGGCTTAGACGCTGCCAAAATGCTGCAAATTCTTTGGTGCGATTTGGTTGTGTATGAATCTCGATCGCATCAACATTGTGATTGAGGACATCATCAAAGATCTCTTCAGGGACGTAGACCTGTTCGCGGGTATGAATTATCTGCACTGGGCATAGGGGCAAGCAACGACCGCACCCATAACATAGGTTTGACATGATCCCATTGTAATCACTACCAAACTTGATTGCTGTGGTGGGGCATACTTTTTCGCATGGTTTTAAACAATCTGCTGGGCAAAGCTGTGGATCAAAAAAAGCTTTGCGGAAGTGAGGATCTTCTCCATCATTAAAACTGACCATTACTAAGGGCGATTGCTTTGCTCCTAAGGCGATCGCGGCGGCGATACCATCACGGGCTGCGGCAATGGTGGCGGGGTCAGGAGCCATGTCAATGCAATCGGCTCCTGCTAGGGTGTAAACCAATGCTAGGTGACGGATTGCAGGTAAATGTTGGTAACTAGCGCCACAAATAAGCTTAAACCAATGTCGCGATCTCAAGGATTCTAAATACATCTATTTGACTTTTACGACTCCAAAGGGCAAGTAGTGACATTTCAAATGCTGCTTCTTGCTTTTTTGATTTAATTTGAGGTTGCACTCTATTAAATCAAACAATAATCAAAAATGGCAAGTTAATTGATTATTTGTATACCCAGAGAAAATTTTGAATGTGCCGCTTCGCGGCACATTCAAAAATTTCTCTGGGTTTTCTAAAAACGCTGTAGCGATCGCCAAAATTAAAAAAGATGGTTACGGCACTTTGTGCCGTAACCATCTTTTTTAACTGCTGCAATTATTCTTTGCTTTCTTTGAGCATTTTGGCGTATTCCTGATCGGCTAAATCCTGCTCAGTGGTGTAAGCGAGGTTAGTCTGGTCGATCACTTCTTGCTGGGTAGCAAAGTTACGCGCAAAGTTTAACTTTTCTCGCAAGGTGGTGGATGGCTTTTGCAACTGTTCGGCACGGGCAGATCGCTTGGCATTGCGATCGCTAATTCCCCGATTGAGATATTGGATTACAAAATAGCGTACTAGCGGAGTTGATAGAAATAGCACCGCGTAGCCTAGCAAGAATCCGTAGGCAGCATTGATAAATCCTAGAAATCCAACTAGAGACTTAGCAAGGCGTGGATCGCCTAATAAACTACCAAGATATAAAGATGCAACTAAGTAAAAGACCCCTAGCCCGATCGCGATCGCAATCTTGCCGCTAGAGGCTTGGCTAAACTGCCATAGCTTTTCTTGTAGGTAACTACCTGCGGTTGAGGCAAAGCGCTTGGAAGCAACCTTTTGCAGCTCGGGAAATTTGTAAGCGATCGTGCCTTCATCACTGACTTCAGGGAAACCGTTGAACTTGGCTAAAACAGGAATCACAAAATACTCATCACCTTCTAGGCGACTGGTTTCATCAAGATATGGGGCAATTTGTTCCGCCACAACTACACCACTATTGGTGCGAATCATTGAGGCAATCTCACGCCAACGCTTTTCTTCGAGATCAGTATTAGGATTACCATCGCCAAACAAAAATGAAAATATGCCTTCTAAAAAGCCCATTTCATTGGGGTCGCGTTGGCGCACTTGCTCAGGTTCGTAATAGTAAGGATTGAACATCATAAATGGGTTGCCAAAGGAGTTACCCCAGCCACCTAGCCAAATAAATCCACCGCCGCCACCGCGATCGCTACGGCGATCATCGCGACTATCATTGCTGCGTCCTTGACTTTGAATAGCGATCGTGGCGGCGACAATACCTAACACTACGATGACTATTGAAACAATTAACAAGAGTCCAAAAGAGATACGAATCCCGTAAAACACCCATTTCCATGCTCCTTTCAGCCATTCTTTTACCTGTAACCTAAAAGAACGACTGATTAAAATATTCCGAAAGTCGGGCGCAAATTTATAGGCAATTTCCCCAGATTCGGCGACTTGTAGGTTGCCGCCCGTCTCGGAGGCAAGGGCTAGTACCTCCCGTTGGGCAGTATTGAGATCTAATCCAGATTGAGCCGCTACATCACCGATGGTAACTCTATAGTTGAGTTTCTCAACGGCTTCCATCACTGCGGTACGAGATGTCATAGGCTTTTACTTGAGTTAATAGCTTTATTCATTATCGCAGTTTTTCCATTGTCTATGCCAAGCAGAAAACCGTATGATGAATAAAATAAAGCTAAGAAAATTTTGTAATGCCAAAAGTCGAATAAAAACCTAAACCTAAAAAGCTGTGGCGCACGCTGCGCGTGCGCCACAGCTTTTTGGGTTTTAAGTTTTCTTTTGCGTACCTGCTTTTAGCGTTGCAAAATTTATAACAAATGCAAAAAACCCGTTCTTAGGATGTCTGTCATGCAGCAAGAATCAATGCGATCGCCTGATAATTCAAGCCTTGAGCCAAATTCTGAAACAAATGTGGAGAGTGATTCTGAGTTTTTGCTAACACCTGCACAGGAAGCGGCGATGCTCTCAGAATATGGGAGTGATCATGACTCACAGGATAATTTAGTGGACGAAGATGAGCAGGGGCAAGCTATTTCCGCCGAGCCTATTCCTAAGCCTAGTCAAGGCTATAGCAATGCTTTCTTTAATCACTATGTGGGGCATATGGACTTGCTCGCTGATCAGCAAACGGTGATGAAATATCTTGATGCTCATCAGGGATGGTTTCGGCGATGTGCCAGTCCTTTTAAGGCAGATCCAATTGGGGAAACGGGCTACGCGATGGGAGTGGGCAAGGTGGGGGCGATCGGGTTTCAAGTGGATGCAAGGGTGGGGTTAAATCTATTGCCTCCTGACGAGAATTCAGTATACCGAATTACGACTATTCCGATTCCTGACCAGCCGCCGCAGGGATATGAGGTGGATTTTCAGGCGGAGATGCATCTAAAAGAGCAGCCCCTAGAGCTAGTGGAACTACAAAAGCCAGTCATGACGAGTATTCAATGGGATTTGCGCTTGACTGTATCGTTGCAGTTTCCAGCTTTCATTCAGAAAATCTCTAAAGATATGCTCCAAAAAACAGGTGATTCAGTGCTAGGTTTTGTGGTGCAGAAGGTCTCTAAAAGCCTCACAGCAAAAGTGCAAGACGACTTTCATAAGACTCATAGCATCAAGGTTCCTAAGCAAATTAAACTCAGGCGCTAGCGATGATTTATACATTTGCGATTTTATATGCTCCAGCCCCAACAGATTTCCCTTTGGGAATTACGGGTAAACCGATTCAATATTTTCAAAGCGATCGCCTAATCGCCGCGATTGAGCTAGATGTGGATATTGAAGCTCTAAAGCTTCTGCCAGAGCAGTCCTTAATGCAAGCGATTGTTGTCCACGATCGCTTGATTTGCCAATTATTTGATCAGCGCCCTCTCTTACCTTTAAGATTTGGAACTGCTTTTATTTCCATTTCAGCGTTAGAAAGCTATTTGGAAACAGAAAGTAGCAGACTGCTGACAAGCTTAGAGAAGCTCGATGGCTATGCAGAATTTCTGGTTACGGGTAAAGCCATCGCCCCAAAATCAGAACCAGCTAGCGATCTCAAGGGTAAGCAATACTTACTAGCTAAGCGATCGCAATATCTGCAACAGGAACAATGGCGAGAGCAGTTGCAGCAAGAAGTGGTGATCTATTTCCAGATTTTAAAAGCTGCCTTGGGCGATTTATATAAATTAGATTTTCAAAAGGTTGAGCCGCAAAACTCTGAAGATATTAGGGTTTATGTACTAATACCGCGATCGCAAATTGAGCAATTACTACAAGCAGTGCGATCGTGGGAAATAGAACATTCTCATTGGCAGATTAGTTGGAGTGAGCCATTGCCGCCTTATCATTTCATATAAGTAGGTAGGTAAAAAAGCCTTAAAGCCCAAAAAGCTGTAGCGCACGCTGCGCGTGCGCTACAGCTTTTGGGCTTTGGGTTTAATTATGCTTGCCTACTTAACTCCATAAAAAAGTAACTAAATGAACCGCCAAAAAACATTGAAAAACCCAACGCAAATTTTTATCTAGCGATCGATCAGCGTAATGTGCATCAGCGTTGGGATGTGTTGGTATATTAAAGCGATAATTAGAGGATGATCTGGCGGCATTCTAATACGCAGATGTTGCCTTCTGAGGCGAAGATGAGTGCTTTTGTGGAGGCAACTCAGCAAGTTTTTTATGGTGTTGAGTATCCTTCTTGTTTGCAATTGCCTGTTTGTTAGAGATTGCGATCGTAAAGATTAAGAATTAGTAAGCGATCGGGGCATAAAAAATCATTGGAGCGGACAAAGCTATAATATTTTGGGTTGAAAGCAAAAGTATTTCTGATGCTCAATTCAGCCTAACGACTGAAATTCGACTTTCTGACTATATTCACGATGATTCCATTTTTACTGTTTCATAATCCACAATACATTCAGGTTGAAGATGATGTTTGAAAATATTGCAATGGTTGAAAAGAATTTAGGCTACATCTTTTTGCACAAGGATCTGCTAATTCGAGCGCTTACACGAAAAGCATTTGCTCAAGAAGAGAAGCAACAGGGTAGACATTGCGAGGATCAGGAAGTTTATAGAGTTCTTGGCGATGCAATCTTGAAAGCAATCCTTGTTGAATTACTCATTGAGAGCGGTTATAACAGCCGTGAAAATATCACAAACAAAAAGATCGAGCTAGAAAAAAGAGAGGGTTTGGGAAACTTGTTTCGAGATCTCGATATCGTATCATTTATCCGTTTTGGTTTGGGCGAACAAAAGCAAGGCATCGCTCAACAGTCATCTGTACTAGGAGAAACCTTTGAAGCTTTGGTTGCAGCAGTTTATCTGGATGAAAAGAGTTACGAAACGACAAAGAACTTGATATCAAGCTTATTCAGTTCCCAGTTAAATTAGATGCATATTTTCTCTTCAAAAAAGGTCTTTGGTATGAAACAAGCTTGGCTGATAGGAACTTTCGGTGTTTTATCTTCATTCTGTCTATTGACCGCTTGTAGCGCCAGTAATAAATGGGTGTACATCGCACAAGATTCCAGAGGGTATAAATATCACTTCAACAACACTACAATCCAAAAGCAAGGTGATAACGTCATTTACGATCAGATGATTATATTATCTGTTCCTCAAAATGGTATGACAGCTAGTACTAGCCAATTAACAGGCAGTTGTAAGTCTAGAATAGCTACCGAAGACAAACAAGCCGTTGTTGTGAATGGTCAAAGTAAACCCCTCACAATGACTCTAAAAGGTGGAAAAATGTTTTTACAAGAAAATAGTGAGTTGGGTAAGGTACTAACTGCTGTGTGTCAGTTCAGCAAGTAGATCGCAGATTTTGTAGGGTGCGTTAATGAAATGTAACGCACCATACTGTTGTTTGGGCATATACAACAACTTGAACCTGCTTATTTGTCGATTACAATGTCCAAAGAAACGATTTAAAGAGAAATCACAATCATGGCAATCCGTCAGCCTCGCTATAGTGCGATCGCAGATTTTATAGGGTGCGTTAATGAAATGTAACGCACCCATTAAATGGTAACTAACAAATCAGTGCGTTACGCTGACGCTAACACACGCTACGGTTTTTGTTTTTAATTATCCCAAGGGGTGCGACCTTTATTTGATATTTATTCAAGACTACGAAAGCATTACCTAGTATAGCTTTTACTGAATCTGCTCGGAGATCGTGTACTGCATTAGGGAACGCCAGAACGCTTATACAGCAAGCTTTTATCAGATAGAGGTCGCACCCATCCCAAGAGCCTTGAGGTTTTTCTGTGCGATCGCCGCTTCCCCAATTTTTGGGATAGATTCCTTGAGCAATAAACCGATGGATATTGGGGATATAGCGGGTTTCAGATTCAGCGTTTTAGCCTATTTCCTCACCGACCTTGACTAATTCTACAAGATGTAACTACAATGTAATTACATCTTGCTTTTGAGCATATCTAAATCATGGGCGCAGCTATTAGAACCCGAATTGTTAAAATCGGTAACTCTCAGGGTATTCGTATTCCTAAGATACTCTTGG
>JBBQRB010000088.1:0-13081 GCA_038215315.1 Pseudanabaenales cyanobacterium | reverse complement strand
CCTTTGCACCCTTTTTTTTAATTATTTTAAGCGCAACCCCAATTATATTTTTTTCTCTCGTACACCTTTTTTTAAACAAAAAAAACCACACCCGGGGGGGGGGCGGCGCCCCCCCCCCACCCTCTTTTGGATTCTGATTTGTCTTTATACAAGTGGCGACAGCGCAAAGCGCTTTGCGCTGGATTTAGCGATCTTGTTTGAGTGAAGGTAAGGAAATATTTTTGTTGCGATGCATTCGATACATTAGATATAAGCAAGTTGCAAAATACCCAGAGCTTAGTGAAGCTTTGATCAATTCAGTCATTACCTGAATAGATTCGCCCTCTGTTGGCGTACCCCCCATTGCGCCGTAAGCAATCGCCCAAGCTAACATCATGGCAATCGCTACCTGACTTACATCTCTCACTTTGCGGCTACTACGCTGTCTTACGAGAGCGATCGCTGATGGAATAATTCCAAATATAGGAACCAAGCAAAAGAACATCTCGACCCTTTCTTTAGTAGAGTCGCGAACTAAATTTTCAGGAACTTCTATTTGGCGATCGCGCTTGGAGTAACGACTCATAAAATTTAATCTTTACCTTATTTTGATTTGTATGGCTAAACTTGGCAGTCCCTGAGAAGAATCCAAAACCATAGCTTGTAACGCTCGCCATAATGGCTTACTTCCTTCCCAGTGAAAGATTAGCGTTGCGGCGCGAAGCGCCGCAACGCTAATTCTTGGGTTTCATTCGACTCAATGCAGGAGGAGAGCTATACTAGACACGCTTACTATAATTTAATGCTAGATGCTTTTAGTAATTACTTAATGTCTTTTGTAAGCATCCGAGACATAGCTAGTTAGATTTACAACTAAGTTTAAGGATCTTACTCGGATGCAGCAGAGAGCATTTTTTCGCGCCTATCAAACTATTGATAAGCTATGGCAAAGATTAGCCAGCATTCCCTCGGATATTGCTCTATTTGTAAGTAATTTAGAGTTTATTGAACAAAATATTCTTCACCCACGTTATCAGAAGTTTATACGTGATTATCAGCCTCTACTAAGCAACCTGACAGTTGAAGAAGCAAAAATAGTCCAAGATTTAGAAAGATATGGCGTGGCGATCGCCAGCTTAGATAGCCTAGCAATTCCCAACAGTGACAAATTTTTAAAAGCGGCTCAAATTATCTCACAAGAACTAAAACACAAGTCTCAACAGCCTTTTCACGCAGGAAAACACACATTAAATATTGACTCAGAGCAGATAATGCGTTATCCAGAGCTATTTCTTTGGGGTGCTGATATATGTTTACTGAGAATTATTGAAAACTATCTCAAGCTGCCTGTAGCCTACGATGGGATTTCCTATTACTACAGCATTCCCGACAATAAGGAGACTGGACCGCGCAAATGGCATCGGGATAAAGAAGACTGGCAAATGATTAAGATTGGTGTTTACATTAATGAAGTTAATGAAGATGGGGGACCATTTGAATGTGTCACGACTGAAGCCAATGAACTGATTAATAAGGTGATACGTACTAGATCATTACGCCGCTACAAGACTGTATTTCATCAAGAAATTCAGAAAATGTTACCTGAAGCAATGCAAAGAAATTGGTATAAGAGCTACGTTGGTAAGACGGGAACAGTGATCTTTGTAGACACGGCTCATTATTATCATCGCGGTAAGCCACCAACTAAATTTGATCGTTCAGCGATCTTTTTTGGATACTTTAGTCGTAGACCGCGACATCCTTTCTTTGGTGGTCGATCGCCTTTATCCTCATCTGAACTAAGCTACATGGCAAGTCTACTCCCCGAAGAAATTAGGGACTGCGTAACATGGCGCGATCGCTTAGAGGGACTAAGTAAATGGATTCCCAAAAATCGACTAAGAGTATAGAGAGAATCATACTTCACACGATTTCCTGTGTACTTTTAGCCCCAGCGAAATACTGCTGATCCCCAGCTTAGTCCTGCCCCAAATCCTGCGATCGCAATTATATGATTTGACTCGATTTTTCCTACTTGCACCCACTCATCTAGAGCAATCGGTATTGATGCAGCAGAGGTGTTGCCATATTTAGCCATATTGCTGACCGCTTTAGCGGGGTCGATCCCAAATCTAGTAACCACAGCGTCAATAATGCGTTGATTTGCCTGATGTAAGATCAACCAGTCAATATCGCTGACGGCAAGATTAGCAATATTTAGCGATTTTTCAAGCACTTCAGGGACTCGCTTCACGGCGAAGCGATAGACCTCTTGACCATTCATGCTGATTGGTTCAAAAGTACTGCGTCCTAGGTAGTTAATATTCAGTAAATCATTACCCTTGCCATCACTTCGCATCTCAAAGCCTAGTAGATTATCTTGGACATGATTGGCATTAGCTTGCAAAACAATTGCTCCTGCCCCATCGCCAAATAAAATACAAGTGCGCCGATCTTGCCAATCTACCCAACGTGACAGCACATCCGCCCCAATTAACAACACATTGCGATAAACCCCCGTGCGGATATATTGCGAGGCTGTAACCACGCCAAAAACAAACCCTGAACAAGCTGCTACTAAGTCAAAGGCAACGGCTCTCTCGGCTCCTAGTATTTTTTGTACTCGCCCTGCTGTGCCAAATAAGTCATCACTGGTCGAAGTTGACAAGATAATCAAGTCAATATCTTCAGGGGATAATCCTGCGGCGGCGATCGCCTTCTGTCCTGCCTTTGCTGCTAAGTTTGCCACTGAGTCGGCATCTCCATCAGCAATATGCCTTTCGCTGATACCCGTGCGCGAGGCGATCCACTCGTCCGTTGTATCAACCATCTGGGCAAGATCATGATTAGTAAGTACGCGATCGGGGACGGCTGAGCCGCTACCGATAAAACGTACACCGATTAGAGAAGAGGCAGGATTAATCATTGATTGTATTTGAACTGAATAGCTGAGTAATACCAAGTAATACCAAGTTAGAAAGTGGCGATGCCATTTTTTAACTTAAAACCTTTGACTGGGTTTGGTTTTTAATTCACAAAGTTGTACCAACACTTTCATAAATTAATACAAGGAAAGTATTAAAAACTAGGTAGGAGGGTCATCAGGTGTATCGCCAGCAGGAACTGTCACTCTGGGCTTAATCTGACCACGAATCCGCTCTAGTACTCCATTATCAACAGCATCCTTAGCAACACGAATGGCATTGCGGATGCTAACAGCGTTCGAGCTACCATGACTGATCACACAGATGCCAGCCACACCTAACAACAGCGCACCGCCGTACTCATCAGCATCAATACGTTGTTTCACTTTTTTTAGATTTGGCTTCAAAATCAACGCGCCCAACTTACCGCGCCATCCTTTAGGCAACTCTTCTTTGAGGATCTGCATAACTGCATTGCCAACGCCCTCGGCAAATTTCAAGACAATATTTCCGGCAAAACCATCACAAACGATTACATCAAACTCCCCTTTGAGAATGTCTCGACCTTCAGCATTGCCAGCAAAGACAATTTGTGGATTTTCTTGCAGAGCTTGGTGAACCCGAATTGCTAATTCGTTACCTTTACATGACTCTTCGCCAATATTAAGCAAACCAATTTTTGGCTCTGGGATACCGATCGCATATTTACTATAGAGCGAACCCATAATTGCAAACTGCTCTAAAAATTTTGGGCGGCAGTCAACATTAGCGCCAACATCAAGCAGCAAAACTGGCTTGTGAGCAACTTGAGTCGGAAATAGTGCGCCGATCGCAGGTCGATCAACTCCAGGTAAGCGTCCCAAACGCAGCAAAGCTGCTGCCATTGCTGCCCCAGAATGCCCTGCGGATACAACTGCATCAGCCTGCTTGCGCTTGACCAAATTCATTGCTACTGCGATTGAAGAGTTAGGCTTGCGGCGTAAACCTTCAAGCGGTTCATCATTCATTTCAATGATGCCTTCCGATGGCACGATCTCTAAATGATCACTTTCTCGATAGTTATGTTGCTTCAGGTAATTTGCGAGAATTTCGCGATCGCCAACTAGCGCTATATCTACTTTTAATTGAGTCTGAGCTAATATTGCTCCTTCAATGATTTCTTGGGGGGCAAAGTCCCCACCCATCGCATCTACTGCAATTCTCACGTTTTGCGATCCTGTCTGCGTTTTATGACTAAAACTGTAGAAAATTTTATTAAACCTTCCAAAAATTTTAACAGTTTGAGTTACCTCAACCATCAGCAATCTCAAAAAAGCAAAAATATTCACCAAGTCTGTCGTACGAGTATCGCTTTCGCCAGCCTAGCGATCCGCAGGCAAAATTAGAGGCGTATTTTGGCTATTACCAAGGATTATAAGTTTGGAGTTTTGAGATTGAGCTAGCTTTTCGGTAGCCTCAATCTCTCGCAGTTTCAATACCGCAGGAGTCAGTCCCTCCGCAATGATTTTCTGAGCATCAGCGCTGCCTTGGGCTGCGATTCTTTTACGATCCGCTTCCTGCTTTTCTTTGTCTAAGATAAATTTCATTTGCAGATTTTCCTGTTCTGCCTTTAGTCGTTGTTGAATGGCAGCTTGCAATGTTTCAGGAACTCTCACATCGCGTAGCAAAGCCTCATCGACAATAAAGCCAATCGGAGCAAGTTGCGATCGCAATCTCTCGGCAAGTTTTAAGCCCACTTCTTCGCGCTTAGTTGCATAGACTTCTTCAGCAGTATAACTAGCAATAATTTCACGAGAAATAGACCGAAATCGAGAAATGATAATTTCCTGCTCGTTTACACCAATTTTTAAATAAATACTTGCAGCTTGAGTAGGGTCTATACGGTACTGAACTGCTACGTCAATCCCCAAAGCCAAGCCTTCTTTTGAGGTTGCCGAGATTTCTTCTTTGACGTTGTTCAGCCTAATTGAAAATTCAACTATGCGTGACAATGGGTTGACAAAATGTAGTCCTGCGGGAATCGTCTGATCGCTAACCTTGCCTTGAAAATCTTCAACACCAACATTTCCCGCAGGAATGACAACCACTAGGCGAGAAAAAGTAGCAAGAACCGCTAACAATCCGATCAAGCCCGCAATTGCTTTGATTACAAGCTGGGCAATAGGGTTATTAACAACGCGAGAACTGTTGAAAAACACTAATACTGAGACGAGTGAGGCGATCGTAGAGACAACAAATGACATTGAGGTATCCCCTGATTGAGAGTCGATGCAATACTTATAGCGCGTTGTACAGGACTTTGCGCTGTTATAAAAACCAGAGAAATTCTTAAAAGTGCCGCTTCGCTGCACTTTTAAGAAACTATGATATACTCTTTTATATAAGGGATCGTAAGGGTTTCGACGTGTTAGTAGAAGCTATCCTTTGATGCAGGTCGAGAGCGGACTATCTCTCGTAAATCAATGGTTCAAACAAGTACATGCGAACAACATTGTATCTTTTTCTCGTAAAGCCGCTCCTGTAGCTGCCTAAGAACCTTTTCGGTTTCGAGGTGTGATGTATGACTCCGTTAAATATGTCACTCCAACCCCCAACGGATGCTATGTGTAGCTTCCTCTGATAGGCTACTCATTTAAGACTTTATCAGTGCATCTTTCGTCGCTAGAGACAAATAGCGATTCCCTCTGTGAGGATTAGAACAGATAAACCTGTGAACGACTGGGAGGTTAGGCGCTAGTGCGGACGGCAGTTCGACTCTGCCCGATTCCATTAACCTAATAAAAAAGCACTCATCTTGTGAGTGCTTTTTTTTGTAGTGAAAGCCATTTATAAGCAATACAGCCTATTGAGGTTTTATTGCTGTAGCCACTTGTGTTACTCCCTTCCCAGTGAAAGATTAGCGGTGCGGCGCTTCGTGCCGCACCGCTAATTCTTGGGTTTTAATATTTATTCTTGTACTGGGAAGGGAGTAGGACAAGCCAAAACCCAAGGAGACTAAGTTGCGGCACGAAGCGCCGCAACTTAGTCTCTGGGTTTTACAAAAGCGTAAAGCGCTGTAATTCACGAAAGGGGCAGCACGCTTTTGTGAATTACAATCGCTGATTAGAGATGGTAGAAACGATCAATGTTTAAAAAACTTTATGTTTATATTTAGTAAAACTTATTAAAAAATGTTAGGGCGATCGCATAGGTTTCTTAACATTTCAATTCAGTTCGTGTTCGGGAACGAGGTTTCTGGATTTCAGCGATTCGAGATCGGAAGTTTCTTTATAAAATCTTGAGCAATAATTTTAAACAACTAGCTTTATCTTATGTGTTTACATAGCTAGAACTCTTGTCCAGAGGGTATTTTAGGTTTATTAGCAAAATGTTAAGAAACGTGTGCAGTTGACCTAAAAAAATGTCTTTAGGTTTGCCTGCATTTATTATAAATACTAGCTATCGAAAAACTATTACCAGTTCAGTAATCTTGAGTTTTTCAATTAAATGAGTAAAGTTAATGAGTAAAGTTTACGATTGGTTTAATGATCGTCTTGAGGTTGGGGCGCTAGCTGAAGACATAACCAGCAAATATGTCCCACCCCATGTCAACATTTTCTATTGCCTTGGCGGTATTACCCTTACCTGTTTCTTGATCCAGTTCGCGACTGGATTTGCAATGACTTTTTATTACAAGCCATCTGTAACTGAAGCATTTGATTCTGTGCGATACATCATGACCGATGTTAACTTCGGTTGGTTGATTCGTTCAATCCACCGTTGGTCAGCGAGCATGATGGTCTTGATGATGATCTTGCACACTTTCCGCGTATACCTCACTGGTGGTTTCAAGAAACCCCGTGAATTGACTTGGATCACTGGCGTAATCCTTGCGGTGATCACTGTTACCTTCGGTGTAACTGGTTACTCTTTACCTTGGGATCAAGTTGGCTATTGGGCTGTAAAGATTGTATCTGGCGTACCAGAAGCAATTCCTGTTGTTGGCAGCACCTTAGTTGAGCTATTGCGTGGGGGGCAAAGTGTTGGTCAAGCAACTCTTACGCGTTTCTATAGCCTTCATACCTTTGTATTGCCTTGGTTGATCGCTGTATTCATGCTGGCTCACTTCTTGATGATCCGCAAACAAGGTATTTCTGGCCCTTTGTAATCAGACTCTATAAGGGTTTACCTTCTGAATTACAAGTTTCAGATTTTTGTATTGGATAATTTTAAAAAAGAAATCTGCAATTATTTAAGTAGAGCAATAATATGGCGAAAACTGAAAAGTTACCCGATTTGAATGATCCAATCTTGCGTGCCAAGTTGGAAAAAAACATGGGACATAATTACTATGGTGAGCCAGCATGGCCTAATGACCTGCTTTATATGTTCCCTGTAGTAATCACTGGCACGATCGCTTTAATTACTGGTTTGGCGGTACTTGACCCCACTATGATTGGCGAACCTGCAAACCCCTTCGCAACTCCTCTGGAAATTTTGCCTGAGTGGTTCCTGTATCCTGCATTCCAAATTTTGCGGATCGTTCCTAACAAGCTGTTGGGTGTATTGCTACAGAGCATGATCCCTGTTGGGCTAATTTTGATTCCCTTCATTGAGAATGTCAACAAGTTCCAAAACCCTTTCCGTCGCCCTGTGGCGATGGCAGTATTTTTGTTTGGTACTGCTTTCACCCTTTACTTGGGTATTGGTTCTACGATGCCCATCGACAAGTCTCTAACACTAGGACTGTTCTAGGTCTATAAATTGCTGTTTAACAAATAATTTTGCGATTAAACAAACCATAATAAAGACCTTAAAAGCGTTGCTAAGCAGCACTTTTAAGGTCTTTATTTTATTACTTGACTGTTTTTATAGATATCAACCATGGATTATCCCGCCCTCATCGATTACGCTCAACCTGCTGAATGGCAGCCCCATAGTGCTTGCTGGCTAGCATTTCCCAGCCATCGAGATCTATGGTTAGAACATTTGGATATTGTACAAGCTGAGTTTGTTGCCCTAGCTAAAGCGATCGCTTCATCGGAAAAATTAGAGATTTTAGTACTGCCCGAAACTGCTGATTTGGCTAAAGCAATGCTTGGTGACTTACCTGTGAGATTTCATCAGATTCCTTTTGGTGATATCTGGATGCGCGATATTACGCCTATTTACACTAAAAGTAGCGAAGGTAAATTAGCTGGACTTCAGTTTCAATGGAATGGGTGGGGAGGTAAATATTTTTTAGAGCATGATGATCAGGTTGCAGAGAGGATTCTGCAAAACCTCGATATTACTAAGTTTAAGTTTGACTGGGTGCTAGAAGGTGGGGCGATCGAGGTTGATGGCGATGGGACTTGTCTGACAACTAAGCAATGTCTTTTAAATCCCAATCGCAATCCTCACATGGATCAAACAGCGATCGCTTCGGGATTAAAGACAGCTTTGGGTGTTGAAAAAGTTTTGTGGATAGAAGAGGGTTTACTAAATGATCATACAGATGGGCATATCGACACGATCGCCCGCTTTATTGCTCCTTATACGGTTATGTGTATGCAACCAACCGCCAGTGATGATCCCAACTATCAAGTTCTCGCAGATATCGCCGAACAGTTGGAGTCAATGACCGATGCTAAAGGACGTAAGCTGAATGTGATTAAAGTCCCATCTCCCCATCTGGTCCTTGATGATGAAGGCGAAATTATGCCCGCTAGTTACCTCAATTTTTATATTTCTAATGACAGCGTGATCATCCCCACCTATGGCTCGGAAAATGATCAGTTAGCGGTGCAAGAAATTGCGAAGCATTTCCCAGAACGCAAAGCGATCGGGCTTTCAGCAAAGCATATTCTCTTGGGCGGAGGTGCGTTTCACTGCATTACTTGCCACCAACCTGCCTAGTCAAATTGCTGAAAATTACAGCGCTTTTAAAAATTTCGCTAGGCTAATTGATATGGTTGCGTTCTAGATCAAAGCGATATGACTGAAATCCTGTGAAATTTGCTCTCTTTTCAGAACTGGAAAGGGCGATCGCAGTATGCTCAAAAGGTGATAAGTGGGCGGGTTTAGAACTAATTAAGCGATCGTGAAGCTTAATGTCATCGCTAAGGCTACGAATACCGTCGTGATTAAGGTAGCTAACCCTTGCACAGCGTCCTACGGAAATTTTAACTAATTCTTGGCGATCGCTAATTTCTTCAATATCTTCTTGCTTAACTAAAGGCATATGCCACTCGCCTTCTGCTAGCTGCATTGGCTGACTCGCATCATAGGTGGATTGCATTTTATGGGCAAGATTTTGAATTTCAGGCTGAGCATCGGGATGGCAGCGCTGCTCAAAAAAGTTTTTATATTCTGTTCCTGAACAAATTACGGTAATTGTCGAAAAAGGTTCTAGGAGTCGATTAACTACTTGCTTATGAATGCCTATTTCCACAAACTTCTTAGCATGGCGAATAGCATCGCTTCTTGCCTCTTGCCAGACTGCTTTAGCAACATTAATCTCCTCTTCGGTCACCTCGGTTTGGGCTGACATCCCCTTTTGATTTTTGCCCCAATGCAATGGATAAACTTCCTGAGACTCCACAAGCTTAATCATTTTCTCAACAGGAATCGCTCTACTACTACTGCTGTTTTTGCTAAGCATTCGATGAGTCATAAATTCGGAATGAATCATTCGATGATAGGTAAGGACAAAAGTGGTCAAGCGATCGCCTTGTAAATTTATGCTATCAGCAATAATTTCTGCTCTAGGTTGAAACATAACTTATATTTGATGGACTCATCTAGAAACACTCTAATTAGCTGGGCATAATTATAGCTGTCACCAGTCTTGTTAGAACATAAATCCCAAAAGAGAGAGGCGGCGCTCTGCCTCTCTCTTTTGGGTTTTGATTTGTCCTGATGCAAGTGGCGACAGCTATAAAATCCCAAAACCTGTGGCGCACGCACTGCGCGCGCCACAGGTTTTGGGATTTTATATTTAATTGCGCTTAACTACTTATGCTACATCAGCAATTCTCATTAAAAAAATTGTTTTTTGGCGGCTAACCGAGGATTAGCCGCCAGAAAATAATATTGGCTATCATTTCTTGCTATCAAAACTAGAGAAAACCACAGTCCAAAGCACTGTAAGATAGCAAATACACCTTGGGGCATTTAAGTTTGCTCAAATTTTTGCCATGACGATCGCCATGACACGCAATGATCAATCAACCACATTAGATCTCGAATTAACTCCACTTAGTCCCTTAGATCTATTACCCGAAGAGGAACCACCTCTTCCTGACCCCGATGAAATGCTGCTACTCCTCAACTCAGCAGTCATTTTTGAGCGGATGCAGGCTGCTAGAGCCTTTTGCGAATTAGAGGATCACCGCTCCATACCTCGCCTCATAGAGCTACTAAATGATGAATGCCCACTAGTAAGGGTAAGTGCCGCCTATGCGCTGGGAAGAAACAAAAGTGATCAGGCGATCGCGCCCCTAATTAATCAGTTAAGTCAAGACTGGAATGGCTATGTCCGCAAAGGTATCGTCTGGGCTTTGGGTACTTGTCAAGCCAAGTCAGGTTTACCACCGCTAATTTCTGCACTTAAATACGATATCACTGCTGTCAGACTGTGGGCTGCTAGCGCTTTGGGGCAGTTGGGTGATTTGCAAGCGATTCCATCTTTAACAGAAGCTTTATCTGAAGACCCTGTATCAGCTGTACGCGGCAACTGTGCTTGGTCATTGGGAAAACTAGTTGTGCAAATGCGCTGTGAGATTGACTTCCAAGATGAGATTTATCATGATGCTGTTGATGCTTTAATCAACGCTTTAATTGACGACGATCTTAGTGTGCAAACTGACGCTAGAAATGCCTTACGAAAGTTAGGTGAACCAAGGGGGCTTAAGGTCTTAGATCGCATTGAAATGGATCAAGGCTACTGCGAGTTTTAAATTGTTGATCTTTATCAAATGGTTTTGACAAATGCGCGATCTCTGATATATTAAGTAATTGCAAATACCAATATAAACATTGCGAATGTAGTTTAGTGGTAAAACCTCTGCCTTCCAAGCAGATGTTGCGGGTTCGATTCCCGCCATTCGCTTTTCTATCTCTAATTCATCAGATCACGGATCACTACACTAGCCATATTCAAGCCAAACAAGGCTGGAATGTAGGAGATTGTGCCATAGTATGATCTCTTGAAATTACTGCCGTCCGTTAGTTGCAGTGAATCACGATTCACTAACTCCTCAGAATAGACCGCAATAATATTCGCCTGAGCAAAACCCTTTCGCCTCAGCCCTTTGCGAACTTTATAGGCAAATCGACAACAATCAGTTTCAAAAATCGGCGCAATCCTTACTTTTTGGGGATCGATGCGTCCCCCAGCCCCCATACTACTTACTACCTTTACGCCGTTTGTAACAGCCGCCCCTAAAAAGTACAGCTTGGGCTGCAAGCTATCAATACAATCAAGTACCCAATCGAATTTAGATGTGACCAAGTTAATCATTAGGTCTGGCGTAAGAAATTCCTTAATTACTGTTAGTTGAATTTCTGCGTTGATATCACGCATTCTTGTCGCCATTACGTCAGCTTTGTGTTGGTCTATAGTGCTATCTAGAGCAACAATTTGACGGTTTTTGTTAGAGGGGTCAACGCGATCGCCATCAACAATGGTCATGCGACCTATGCCAGCTCGACACAGAAATTCGGCAGCGAAACTGCCGACTCCACCCATGCCAACTACTAAAATGTTAGCCTGCTTCAGCTTATGGAGTCTGTCTGAGCCAGTCAATAGCTCTGTGCGTTGTAGCCAATCTGTCATCACAAAAATTCAAATTATAGCTTTTTTTAGCACTTCTTCATATTTGCATGATGTTGATTCAACAACAACTGTCGCCAAGTAAGTGTAAACCCAATAAGTGATTGGTGGCGCTCTGCGCCGCCAATCACTTCTGGAATGTTAATTTTGTCCTAAAACAAACAGCGATCGCTATATCTGTTGCCACCTGTATCAGGACAATTCAAAACCTAAAAGAGAGAGGTGGCGCAGCGCGCCGCCTCTCTCTTTTGGGTTCTATGTCCCAACAAGACTGGCAACAGCTGTATGAGACTACTTTAACTTTTTCTTGATAAAATCAACAAGCTGCTGGAATTGTCTCTGCTGAGCTGCTACCTGTTGTTCCAATGTTTTACATCTTGCTTCTAGATCGGCAACTTTCTTAGCAATACCATCATCTATACGCTCTTGCGCGGCAATGTTAGCCGCAGATGAGGGTAAAGTTATGACTGATACTGGTGGACGCTTTTGGACGAGTACCATAGCTCTCTTGATCGCCGTGATCAATTCTTTCTGTTCAAACGGCTTCTCGATAAATACTAAGTACTTGTCTTCAAAGGGCTCTGAAATCTTGCTAGTTACTTCTTCCTTGCGACCAGACATTAAAACTAAGGGGATGCGGCTCAGTTCTGGACTCTGTTGTAAGTTTTCATATACTTCAAACCCACTCATCCGAGGCAATAGGAAATCAAGCATGATCATCCAAGGTTTTACTTGTTGGATCATTTCTAAGCCCTTGATGCCGTCTGCTGCTTCTATAACCTCAAAGTTGGCGGGGGGAAGCATATCTCGCACCATGTTGCGGATTACGCGACTATCATCTATTACTAGTATTTTATGAGCTGCCACTGCTGATAACCCCTCAGTTGGTTCGGTGAATGGACAATTATATTCATGTTATTAGCTAGCTAGTACAGCGCTTTGCGCTTTTGTAAAACCTAGGTAAATTTGTGAAAGTGCCGCTTCGCGACACTTTCACAAATTTATCTGTACCCTTTAAAGCCTCAATAAGCTGTATCTCTGATCATCGCATTACTATCCACTAGCAAGATAGTTGAGTTTAATCAACCCAAACTATCTCACTTAAAAGCACTAGATTGATCACCATATGAATAAAAATTTAACTGGCGATTACGAGTGAATGCTCTAGTTGATTTAGTATACGGGCTGCACAGCAAACTATAGAGCCTCTTGATCGCCACTATAATTTGCTACTCCCTTCCCAGTGAAAGATTAGTGGTGGGGGGGGGGGGGGGGGGCCCCCCCAGAAGGGGGTTTTTTTTGTTTTTTTTTTTTTTGTGGGGGGTGTGTTTTGGGGGGGTGTTTTGGTGTTGTAAAAATGTGGTTTGTTATTTGTTGTTTATAT
>JBBQRB010000087.1:0-13277 GCA_038215315.1 Pseudanabaenales cyanobacterium | reverse complement strand
AATTTTAGGCTTCGCTTTCTATTTTCAACCAGTTTAATAAAGCCCAAAAAGCTGTGGCGCACGCGCTCAAATTCAAACCAATAAAAAATTTTAAAAGCGTTGCTTTGCAACGCTTTTAAAATTTTTTATTACAATAATTAGAGGGGCATGGCGAAGCCATGCCCCTCTAATTATTGTAATACAGTCGCTGACGTTTTGCCTCGTAGAGCAGTAAAGCCGCAGAGACAGCAACATTCAACGATTCAACGCGATTACTTTGCGGGATCGATATTCCTTCATCAGCAAGCTCAATTAACTCCTCAGACAATCCCTTGCCCTCATTACCCAATAAAATCAAGGTCGGTTGCGTAAAGTCATATTCCCAGTAGGTTTTTTGAGCATTAGCTAACGTCGCGATCGCCTTCACCCCTTGAGACTGCAATTTACCTATCTCATCAGTAAGATCATCAGTAGTCTGCATGGCACAGCGAAACCATTGTCCAGCCGTTGCGCGAATGATTTTAGGATTGGTCAAATCAACGCTGTCACTGCTCACCAACATTCCGTCAATGCCCACTGCTACCGCCGATCGCACGATTGCGCCAATATTTCCAGGATCTTGGATTGTTTCTAGCGCCAAACCAAGACTATCAATCTTGGCAACTTCACGGGCGGGTAGAACTGCCGATGCGATCACCCCATCAGGATTTTTTGTAGTTGCGATCGCTTGCATAACTTCCTCAGAGACAACTTCTAATCTATCCAGATTATCCATTGCTTCCAATTGCTCATATAGAAATAGATTAGTGTTAATCCATTTTTCAGTGCAACACAATGTAGTCAATGGGTAAGCCATAGCGATCGCTTCCGTAATTGCATGGGTTCCTTCTATCAAAAACAAACCCTGTTCACGGCGTTCCTTGGCACTTTCGCCTAGCGATCGCAACTGTTTGACTAATGGATTTTTAGTACTGGTAAGCAAATTTTGGTTCCTAGCATTTCAACTCATTTAAGTAGGTAGACATAAAAGAGCTGTAGCGCACGCGTAGCGTGCGCTACAGCTCTTGGGATTTTATTGCATACCTACTTAGGATTGCTATATAGTATTTTACAGCGCTTTACGCTTAAACCCAAACCAGAGAAATTTTTGCTACCCTTTTTGCTACTTATTGAATCTCTTTTTTTGCAAGGGCTAGCGATCGCGATCGGGGCTTGCATTGGTAGCTTCTTAAATGTGGTTATCTATCGCGTTCCTGCGGGCTTATCAGTTTTGCATCCGCCTTCTCGATGTCCCCATTGCTTGCGGCAACTAGCTCCCTACGACAATATTCCTATAATTGGTTGGTTCTTAATCAAGGGCAAGTGTCGCTATTGTCGCACGCCTGTGTCATGGCGCTATCCTGCGATCGAGACTTTTACAGCCTTTCTGTTTTGGTGCGTGGCGGCATATTTCGGAACTTCGCAACCAATTCTAATCCTATGCTTCTATGCGGCTTTCTTAAGTTGGCTATTGGCTCTAGCGATGATTGACATTGACACTCAGACATTACCCAATTCGCTCACGCAGTCGGGGTTAGTGATCGGCTTAATCTATCAAATCAGTCTGGCTTCAAGCGGAACTAGTGGATCTAGTAATATTGCCAGCATTTCTAATTTGTTGCTATTTGGCATCATCGGAGCAATTGTGGGAATCTGGCTATTGGATAGTATGCGGATTGTAGGTAGATTTTTTTTGCGAAAAGAAGCAATGGGCGGTGGCGATCCCAAATTAGCCGCCATGATTGGGATGTGGTTGGGATGGCAGAATGTTTTACTGGCGATTATGATCGCTTCGGCGATCGGTACTTTGGTAGGTGCGATCGCGATCGCTACCAGCAACTTAGACAAACAACAGCCGATTCCCTTCGGTCCTTTCTTAGCTCTAGGAGCCGCTATTTCTCTTTTCTTTGGCAAAGCACTGATTACAAATTATTTAAGCTGGTTTGGAATAGTCTAAATTAACTAAACTCAAAAATCTGTGGCGCACGCGAAGCGTGCGCCACAGATTTTTGGGTTTGGTATTCAATAACCTATTCGATCGCCTCATAGCGCCATGCCACAGGATCGATCGCCTCACCATTGACATACAGACCCCAATGTAAATGAGCGCCTGTCACCGCGCCCGTTGCCCCGACTGCGCCAATTGTTTGACCAGCCTTTACAAAATCGCCTTCTTTGACATAAATCTTACTAAGATGCAAGAAAATACTCGCCACGCCTTGACCATGATCTAACCCAATCGTATTGCCATGCAGCCGAAATCCCTGCCCCACAGTACCAACTAAACGGATATAACCAGCCGCAGGCGCAACCACAGGAGAGCCAACACCGCCACCATAGTCTACGCCGCGATGGTAATAGTCATTGGCAAATACGCCGTTGTAATAGCGCTGCACACCGAATACAGTCGTAATCTCACCACTATTAGGACGTAAAAACACGCCATTCCAAAGCTTTTGAGGAGTTACTAATTTCTTAAACGCCGAAACCTTATCCCATTCATAATCGGTCGGCTCCGAGCCACCACCAGATTCGTCAATCCAAATCCGTTGAGTGGGAAATTGACGATTTCCCAGAGGCATTTTTAAGGTCTGTTGCAAGCCATCGCCAGTTACGACTACCTGTTTTAGTCCCGCCTTATCTAATGGCGTAGTCGGGATAAAAGCACGCCACCGATTGGGTGTCATTGCAAAGACAGGATATTGCTTGCTTCCCAGTGACACTGTGGGCGGGTTATTAGCAGATATCCATACAGATACCGTGTCACCCAACTTAGGAGAATTTGGTTTGAGCGCTACCTGTAAAGCATCCGCACGAGATACGCCAAAAATAATTGAGGCGATCGTTGCCAGTATACTCAAACCAACTAATAGCGGTAATTTCAGATAGCGGGTGAACATGGTATTTCTTCCTGTGCATCGTTGACCTTATTTTATAGCTAAACCCAAAAGAGGGCGGCGGCGCTCTGCGCCGCTACCCTCTTCTACAAATATCAACAGGGCGGTAAATATCCCATCGCATCCTTAACAGCATTTAAAGTCTTGAATGCTGTTAAAGATGCTTTTTCTCGACCCTGTTGCAATACGCGATCAAGATAGCCTGTTTCTTTGACAACTTCATTGTACTTAGATTGGATTGGCTGAAGATGCGCGATCGCCGCATCAGTCAAAACTGTTTTAAAATCCCCCCAACCCCGCCATGTTGCAGCTTCAGCCTGCACTTGCACCTTAGTTTTATTGGCAAAAATTGCGTATAACCCTAACAGATTGTCGGCTTCGGGGCGATCGCTTTGATCAAAAGCCAATTCACGCACCGCATCGGTCTTACACTTCTTGATCTTTTTACTAATTTCATCGGGGCTATCTAAAAGATGAATCCGACTCATCTCTGAGGGATCAGACTTAGACATCTTTTTAGTGCCATCGGTAAGGCTCATCACTCGCGCCCCTTCTTTGCGGATCAGTGGCTCAGGTACTTTGAGGACTGGCTGAAACTGATCATTAAATCTCCCTGCAATGTCTCTAGTTAATTCTAGATGCTGCTTTTGATCTTCGCCAACAGGAACTAAGTCCGCCTGATATAACAAGATATCCGCCGCCATTAGCACTGGGTAATCCAATAGACCCACGCCAACATTTTCGCCTTGCTTGATCGCTTTTTCCTTAAATTGGATCATTCTCTCTAACCAATTTAGGGGCGTGATGCAGTTGAGCAACCATGTTAGTTCTGCATGGGCAGATACATGAGACTGCACAAAAATCGTCGAGACATCTGGATCAATGCCACAAGCGATGTAAAGAGCCGCGATGTCACGAGTATTGCTAGCTAGGGTTCGCGGATCATGGGGAACGGTAATCGCGTGCAGATCAACGACACAGAAGAAATTCTCGTAGGCATTCTGAGACTCTACCCAGTTACGAATTGCGCCTAAATAATTGCCGATATGTAGATTGCCCGTTGGTTGTACGCCAGACAGAATTCTTTTTTGCATGGAAAGTGGTAGTCATTAGATAACAGAGTTATACCAAAATTAGCCACTAAACCAAAACCCAAAAAGCTGAGGCGCACGCGCAGCGTGCGCCTCAGCTTTTTGCGTTTTGGTTTTTTCTACTTAGGATCGCAAATAAAACCCAAATAAGATTCGGCGGCGAAGCCGCCGAATCTTATTTGGGTTTTATTGCGTTTGCTTAGCTACGGGTGTCGCAGGTAGATAGGGTATTTACGGGAATAGGAGAAGGGAAAACGATCGCTCGACAAAAGGGCAAACTCACTTTACCTAGATCTTGTTCAAAGGCTTTAGGGATTGTCCCAATTAAAGTCTCAACAATACTCTTGCGGGGATCAGATGGCGCAACTTGATAGATAACGCTCAACATATCATCGGGAAACCATGCTCTCACAAGCAGTAACAGATCGTTAGTGGTCATCGGGCGATCGCGATTGTCGGAGGTTAGCCGCATTCCCATAAAACGTTCGTTTTCAAAATAAATACTTGCTGTGAAGCCGCGCACATATACCAACTTGAGATCGGGAAGAGCATACAGTCCTTCACCACCAGGTTGTAACTGATGCATTGTGTACTGATCTCGCTGAGTCGTAGCGATCGCTGTCCAGTTGTTGTCCCTAGCATATTCAAAAAATTGTGACTCCAACATACCCAAATGCAAAGTTTCGGGCTGTAATGGAGGTCGCGCCCTTGTCTGCAAGCTTGGCAGAGTTCGCACAGTACCAAGTTTTTGGTTAGTTTGAGCTGCGTTATCTTTGGCTTTTGCATCAGGTACATAGGCGATCGCAGTAAAGCAAACAGCAGCGATCGCTATGCCCAGACATATTTGAGAATTAACTTTCATTGCCATACAACCATCCCGATACGGCATCACTCAACAAGTAATGAATTAGAACATTTTGATCAGCATGACGGCAAAATGTTGTGATTAGCTCCCATGTTAGCAAAAATTCTTATTTATAAATTTAAAGACCACGACACTTTCTGACAAAAACAGTCATTTGTATAAGTACAGCGCTTTGCGCTGTTATAGAACCCAGATAAACTTTTAAAGCTTCAATAAGCTGTAAGTAGGCAACATAAAAACCAAAGCCCAAAAAGCTGTGGCGCACGCTGCGCGTGCGCCACAGCTTTTTGGGCTTTAAGTTTTCTTTTGCCTACTTACTTAGCTGTCGCCACTTGTATCAGGACAAATCAAAACCCAAAAGAGAGAGGCAGCGCTCCGCGCTGCCTCTCTCTTTTGGGTTTTAGACTGGCGACAGCTATATAATTGTGAATTACTGTAAGCCCTTCGCCTAATAGCTCGAAAAAGTTATAAACTTTGGGATAGTTTTATTAAAAGTTTAAATTCAAGGTTTTAAAAATGGCAGCAATACAGTTATCGCGTGGAATTGATGAACAAGCTACGGACGTAAAAATTACAAGATCGAAAGATGGAGATACCAGCGTCGCTGTGTTCATCTTTGACGCACCTAACTGTATGACTGGCGAAAATGCAGGTAGCAATGAGATTTTGGGGATGTATATGATCGACGAAGAGGGTGAAATGATCACTCGCAACGTCAACGCCAAATTTATCAATGGTAAGTCATCAGGTATTGAGGCAATTCACAAGCTCAATGGCGAAAATGAATGGGAGCGCTTTTTGCGATTTATGAATCGTTATGCTGAGTCCAATGGCATGAGTCTCAATAAAGCCTAGATAAATCATAAAGATGCGCTAGATCGCACTCTTTATGATTTCCCATGAGTTGCGGCGCGAAGCGCCGTAACTCATCTTGGAGTAAGACTGATCGCTAATCTATAAACTTGCACGAAAAATTATGCAGCCATCTCAAAATCCCTGTCCCGATCCACCGTCCTATCAAGTGCATTGTGCAGTAATTACGGTGAGCGATACTCGTACACCTGAGACTGATAAAAGTGGCAACTTTATCAAGCAGTCAATGATCAATGCGGGACACTTCATTGATCATTACGATCTCGTCAAGGATGAGCCAGACCAAATACGTGAGCAAATGCAGAAGCTAGCCACGATCGCGACAATAGATGCGATTATTCTCAACGGTGGAACTGGCATCGCGCCAAGAGACACAACTTATGATGCGATCGCCGCGTTATTTGAAAAAACATTGCCAGGGTTTGGGGAAATGTTTCGTTATTTAAGTTGGCAAGAAGTTGGCTCTAGGGCGATCGCATCGCGCTCTGAAGCAGGGATTTATCAAGGAAAATTAGTATTTTCATTACCAGGATCAAGTAATGCGGTCAAGTTGGCGATCGAGCAATTGATACTGCCAGAAATTATTCATCTTGTGCGCCAACTCAAAGGCTTGCATTAAGTAACCCAAAAAGCTGAGGTACGCACGCAACGCCACAGCTTTTTGGGTTACTTAATGCGCTTTGCGCTCAAACCAGAACCAGTAGAAATTTTGAAAGGGTTGCGAAGCAACCCTTTCAAAATTTCTACTATGGTTCGTTTGAGCGCAAAGCGCTGTAATGCATTATTGGGTCGCCTAGTTTGAGGACTTTCCCCGCTTCGGTTAACGGAATTTGCGTATTCAGGGCGAGGCGATAAAAATGATTGAATCGCGATCGCTCGGTATCCAATGCTAGGGTAAGCTCTCTTTGCTGGCTAAATATTTTTTGAAAGTCTGGATAAATCTCACCCGTAAACGGATCTCTAGTGGGAACGGGACAACGCTGACAGGGATTAGTACCGAGAAATTGCACATCCCCAATTTTAAAGGCAACAGTTTCGCCAGCTTTTGCAAATAACTTATCTTCCCAAAATACTTCTGTTTGCTCAACTTCGAGATTAGTCCGAAATCGCAATCGAATTTGTTCTAAATTTAGAGCAGGATACCAACTCTGCACTACTTTTAAACTTGCTTCGGCAACAACTGTCGCCCCCCAAGCTTCTGGATCGTCTGGAAATCCATTTTCAGTATTTTGGTTAAGTTCTAGAGGCTGCTCAAAGAACTCACTAAACCAACTCGCCAAATCTTGGCGATCGCGATCTAAATGGAAAGTTATTGGACTAAACTGCTCTTGATTAGCCTCAATGCTGACCAATCTTTCTGGCAAATCATAGCTTGTGCGTAGTAAATGGAATTTAGGACTACGCTTAGCATTGAAATATCTGCCGCTTTGATCAAGTAATGCAAATTCGCGATCGCCTTTTAACGCGCCACCATTTGAGATTTCGACTTGACCAAGGGCGATCGCATCTAAAGATTTAATCGGGAAAATCAGAATTTTACTAAGCTTTGCCATAGCAAAAATAATACCAAAACCAAGAAGTGAGTGGCGGCGCGAATCGCCGTCACTCACTTCTTGGTTAACAAGACTGACTGCGGCTATAAGTAGCGACGGTTTATATTTAAAGAAGCTCACTATCTTTTTGCTATCAGCAATCCTAAACCCATGTCTTTTGCCACTACCGCAGCTCCAACCCATACTAACTTCGCGATCCGCCCTGCTATTGTTGACTTGCAGCCTAGCCTAGTCCAGTGGCGCAGAGACTTTCATCGATTTCCTGAATTAGGCTTTCAAGAACGGCGCACCTCCACTGTGATCGCCGAAAAGCTGACAGCATGGGGGATCTCCCATCAAACAGAGATTGCACAAACAGGGATAGTCGCCACAATAGTGGGCAAAAAACAAGGATGTAATAAAGTTTTGGCAATCCGCGCAGATATGGATGCATTACCGATTCAAGAAGAAAATATTGTTAGTTATCGATCCCAAATCGATGGCTTAATGCACGCCTGCGGTCATGATGGACATACCGCGATCGCTCTTGGCACTGCTAAATATTTATGGGATCATCGTGCTGATTTTAGCGGTACAGTCAAAATTATTTTCCAGCCAGCCGAAGAAGGACCTGGCGGTGCAAAGCCGATGATCGCGGCAGGAGTTTTGGAAAACCCTCAAGTTGATGCCATGATTGGCTTGCATCTTTGGAATAACCTACCTCTGGGAACAGTCGGTGTCCGCAGTGGCGCTTTAATGGCGGCAACAGAATACTTCCATTGCAAGATTATTGGGCGCGGAGGGCATGGCGCACTTCCCCACCAGACCATTGACTCGATTTTAGTAGGCGCACAAGTGGTGAATACTATTCATAGTATCGTCTCACGCAATGTCAGTCCCCTTGAGTCCGCCGTCATCAGCATTGGCGAATTCCATGCGGGTTCTGCAACTAATATCATTCCCGATTCTGCCAAAATTAGTGGAACTGTTAGGTTCTTTAACCCTGAAGTGGGAGCAAAGTTATTATCTCGGTTAGAAGAAGCGATCGCAGGTGTGTGTAGTGCTCATGGAGCCAAATATGAGCTTGACTACACCAAACTTTACCCACCCGTAATCAATCATCCTGCGATCGCTGATTTAGTTCGCTCCGTTGCCGAAAATGTCATCGAAACTCCCACAGGCATCGTTCCTGAATGTCAAACTATGGGCGGCGAAGATATGGCTTTCTTTTTGGAAGCTGTGCCAGGCTGCTATTTCTTCTTAGGTTCTGCCAATTCTGATAAAGGTTTAGCCTACCCCCACCATCACCCACGATTTAACTTTGATGAGAAGGCTTTGGGCGCTGGGGTAGAAATTTTTGCTCGCTGTGTCGAGAAGTTTTTAGGATAGTTTGCAATTAAGTTGAAGCAATCAAGTTAGAGCGATATAATCTAATTACAGCCTACTGAGTGGCTAGGCAAAGGAAACCTTAAAACCCAAAAAGCTGTGGCGCGCGCTGCGCGCGCGCCACAGCTTTTTGGGTTTTGGGTTTAATTATGCCTAGCTACTTACAGAGAAATTTTTAAAAGTGCCGCTTCGCGGCACTTTTAAAAATTTTCTGGGTTTTATAACAGCGTAAAGCGCTGGAATCAAGATCTAGGCTAAAAATCAAATTCAACCCATAAACCGATGATTGCTAATCCTCAATTTGATTTTGTATACCTAACTCCAGAAGAATATCTAGAAATGGAGGAGCAAAGCGACATCAAGCATGAATATATCGATGGATATGTCTATGCGATGGCTGGCGCAAACGATCCCCATGTGACGATATCTGGCAATGCCTTTATGATGATCCGTAATCATCTGCGTGGCTCAAAGTGTCGCGTTTATATGGCTGACATGAAAGCAAAAATTGACTCCCTACGGCGATATTACTATCCCGACGTGACAGTAACTTGCGATCCTAGAGATACGCAAACACCGAATCATAAAAGCTTTCCCAAATTGATTATCGAAGTTCTATCAAAATCTACAGAAGCCTTTGACCGTGGTGATAAATTTGCTGATTATCAACAAATAGAAACCCTTGAAGAATATGTTTTGGTCAATGCTAGCCGCTTGCGCCTTGACTGCTTTCGACGTAATGCGGAAGGGCTTTGGGTCTTAAAGTCCTATACAGGTGAAGAAGAAAACTTCCAATTAACGAGTATTAATCTTGAATGTAAATTTGCCGATCTTTATGAAGATGTAGCTTTTTTGGCATAATGATATAGCTGTTGCCAGTCTTGTTAGGACATAAAACCCAAAAGAGGGCGGCGGCGCAGCACGCCGCCGCCCTCTTTTGGGTTTTGATTTGTCCTGATACAAGTGGCGACAACTATAACTTCTGAACACTGCTAATTGGATATCTAATGCACCGTATCGCCACAATCTCAGGAAACTGGAATCAAACTAATGACAGCGTAGTTTTTGTCGATCAGCAACCTGCGCCGATCATTATCATTACCTCCGCCGATACCGATATCCAAACCCTTGCGGCGGCTACAGCGAAATTACCTGAAAATTTCCCACAGATTCGGGTAGTGAATGTCTTACAATTGCAGCAACAAATAGCGATCGATACCTACGCAGAAGAGGTGTTATCGCAAGCGAAAGTAATTATCGTGAGATTAATTGGCGGTCAATCCTATTGGAGCTATGGACTGGAAGTTGTTAAAGAAACGGTAGCGAATACAGGTGCAGTTTTAATCGTGTTACCAGGGGATGAACGTCCTGACCCGAATTTGACTAGCCATTCTACAACTTCTCTTAATTTAGTCAATCAAGCTTGGCAATATTTCATCGAAGCAGGGATTAGCAATTATCAGAATTTATTGAAGTTTATCTCTAGAGAATTTTTGGGTGATTTATTAGAATATGAACTTCCGCGATCAGTGCCTCGCATTGGGATATACGAGACCCTTACTTCCCAGCCCCCTCTCCCAAGAGGAGAATGGGGGCGAGTGGCGATTCTGTTCTATCGCGCTCATTATTTATCGGGAAATACAGGCGCGATCGCGGCTTTATGTGAATCCTTGCGAGAACGCAATTTAGAACCTTTACCGATCTATGTTTCATCACTCAAAGAACCCGATGTCCAAGCAGAATTAATCAACTATTGCTTACCCGAATCTGGACAGAAAGTTGATGTGATCCTCAATACAACTAGCTTCTCCTTAGCAAGTCTCAAAACTGATACGCCACAAGTCGATCTATGGGAAGCTTTAAACGTGCCTGTGTTTCAGGTGATTTTTAGTGGTGGACTGAAGAAAACTTGGGCAAATGGAACTCAAGGGCTAAATCCTCGTGATATGGCGATGAATGTGGTGTTGCCTGAAGTCGATGGCAGGATTATCACTAGGGCAGTTTCTTTTAAAGCAATGCAGGGGCAGAATCTGGCTTTGCAAACGGAAGTATTGACCTATGAACCTGTGCGATCGCGGATTAATTTTGTAGCTGATCTGGCGGCGAAATGGATACAGCTAAAGCATACGGATGTGGGCGATCGCAAGATTGCCTTAATCCTAGCTAACTATCCCAATCGTGATGGCAGACTGGCAAATGGCGTGGGTTTAGATACGCCTGCTAGTTGTTTAGAAATTCTCAAAGCTCTAAGCAATTCAGGGTATAACGTTGGCGAAATTCCTGAAACTAGCGATGAACTGATGAAGTTGCTGACAACAGGCGTAACCAATGATCGTGAATCCTTTGGCGTGCGTCAGGTATATCAATCTTTAGCCTTAAAAGATTATCAAGACTATTTTCAGAACCTACCTGAACCTGTCCAAAATGGAATTAATGACCGATGGCATCAGCCAAGACAGGAACAAGAGTTTGCGATCGCAGGCATCCAATTTGGCAATATTTTTGTCGGTATTCAGCCATCACGAGGCTATGACCTCGACCCGACGCTCAATTACCATGCCCCTGATTTAGAGCCGACCCATGACTATATGGCTTTCTATCATTGGGTGCGCGACAAGTTTAGCGCCCATGCGATCGCCCATATCGGCAAACATGGCAATCTCGAATGGCTGCCTGGGAAGAGTGTTGCTCTATCAGAAAATTGCTATCCTGAAGCTGCTTTTGGCGCAATGCCACATTTTTATCCCTTTATTGTCAATGATCCTGGAGAAGGATCTCAAGCCAAAAGGCGATCGCAAGCCGTGATTCTCGACCATCTTACGCCGCCAATGACTCGCGCTGAGTTGTATGGTGGCTTGCAGCAATTGGAAGGTTTAATCGATGAATATTACGAAGCGGAAACCCTCGATCCTTCTCGTTTGGGCATGATTCGCGATCGCCTTATAGAAACGATCAAACAGGAAAATTTGCATCAAGACTTAGGAATTTCCCTAGACCGTTTAGAGGATTCGCTCAATGCAATTCTCACGACAGCCGACGGCTATCTCTGCGAAATTAAGGAGGCGCAAATTCGGGATGGGTTACATATTTTTGGGCAATGTCCAGAAGGTCGGCAGTTAAGGGATTTGGTAGTTGCGATCGCTCGCAATCCTACTGCTAATCGGATGGGACTAACTAGAGCGATCGCGCAGGATTGGGGCTTAGATTTCGACCCTCTTACTGCTAATTTAGGCGAATTGCTTGAGCCAAGTTCGCATCCACGCCTAGCGAATTGTCGGATTATTGGGGATGCTGTGGAAGTTATCGAAGAATATGCAGCAGAACTGGTGGATGCCCTCACCCCTAGCCCCTTACCCGCAGGAGAAGGTTGGGGTGAGGGGCTTCAAACAGAACTAACGTGGATTTGCGATCGCCTCCTCCCATCTCTCTACAAAACCAATCAAGAAATTACGAATCTCCTGCGTGGACTTGATGGGGAATATGTCCCCAGCGGTGCATCAGGTGCGCCCACCAGAGGCAGACCTGAAGTATTGCCAACTGGACGCAACTTCTATTCCGTCGATATTCGCGCTGTGCCGACGGAAACTGCTTGGGATATTGGGCGCAAGGCTGCGGACGTGCTGATCGAAACCTATACTCAAGAGCATGGTGAATATCCGCAAACCTTGGGGCTATCGATTTGGGGAACTTCGACAATGCGAACGGGTGGTGATGACTTAGCCGAAGCTCTAGCTCTGCTGGGTGTGCAACCTGTTTGGGATGGTGTATCGCGCCGCGTGGTGGATTTTGAGATTTTGCCATTATCAATTTTGGGTCGTCCGCGTATCGATGTGACCTTGCGGATTTCGGGGTTCTTTCGAGATGCGTTCCCAAATCTGATCGACTTATTTGATAGTGCGGTGAATGCTGTCGCAAATCTGGATGAACCCGCCGATCAGAATCCTCTCGCGGCAAAAGTTCAAGCAGAATCTGCACAATGGCAAGCGGAAGGCTTGACCTTAGAACAGGCTGAAGAGCGATCGCGTTATCGAGTATTTGGCTCTAAGCCAAGCGCCTATGGTGCGGGTTTGCAGGGCTTGATCGAGTCGCAAAACTGGGAGAGCCAGCAGGATCTAGCCCGTGCCTATATCAATTGGAGCGCCTACGCTTACACCAGCAAATCTGAAGGTAAATCGGCTCCTGAAGCCTTTAATCAACGCCTCGGCAATATGCAAATTACGCTCCAAAATCAAGACAATCGAGAGCATGACATTCTCGATTCTGACGATTATTATCAGTTTCAGGGCGGCATGACCGCTGCGATCGTCTCGATATCTGGCAATGCTCCAGAGGTATATTTTGGCGATAATTCACGGATGGCACGGCCCAAAGTTCGTAAATTGAGCGAAGAGATCGCGCGAGTTTATCGATCGCGTGTCGTCAATCCCAAATGGATCGCAGGAGCAATGCGTCACGGTTATAAAGGCGCGTTTGAGATGTCGGCAACTCTTGATTATCTTTTTGCTTATGATGCTACGACTAACTGCGTTCCCGACTTCATGTATGCAGGAATTGCGGAGGCTTATATCTTTAATCCCGAAGTTCAGAATTTTATTAAATCTAGCAATCCTTGGGC
>JBBQRB010000086.1:0-13279 GCA_038215315.1 Pseudanabaenales cyanobacterium | reverse complement strand
CAAAAAGGGAAATATGACAACTAATCCGTGGGCACTCCTTCACGAAGATATGCGTTCTGGTAATGGAGTTGAGATCATCGAGATTGCTAAGTGGGTTAAAGGTAAGTACTATTTTGCTGTGCATAATTACTCTGGAGATGCTTCCTTATCCACGTGTCATGTCACTTTTACAATTACTAATGGAGAACAAGAATTACAATTTAAATGTCCTAGCAGCGGAGAAGGAAAGTGGTGGTCAGTCTTAATCATAGATACGAGCATAAATCAATGGGAAGTAATTAATAAAATTGTCGAATCTCCTTGGTAAATATGCTTTATCATGTCGAGGGCTAACAAGTCGCTGCACCATAACCCTGTAAACTAATCGATTGAGTTTTTAAGGTTATCTACTTCGGCTCAACTGTGTCGTTATACCGAGCCGATTGCTCCGTTTAAGTTATCTGTTTTCAGCAGAGATTAAGCAAGCAAAAATAGTTGAGTTCGGAGAGATTATTTGCGATCGCCAAAGTTAAAAGTTGACAAGTGATCAGGTTATAACAAATTCTAACCATCCCAAGAGTCTTGAGGTTTTTCTTTGCGATCGTGTCACAGTCCATCCCAGTCAGTCAGGAACATATTTACTAGGTATCGAGTGCGATGGCGCTACCTATCACTCATCCAAAGCAGCACGCGATCGCGGTCAATATCGCCAAGAAGTACTTGAAAAACTAGGCTGGAAACTCTATCGAATTTGGTCTACTGATTGGTTTAAAAATCCCGATGCAGAAATTGAAAAGCTTGTGAGATACGTCAATGAGATCATGAGAGCCGCCATCACTTTTCCGTAAGCGTTAATTGTCTAAATACAAATAAAGCCAAAAGGACAAAGCGTATACGCGATCGCCGTTTACCGATATACGCCTTGCTGGGCGTACCTGAAGTGTGGCGCTATGATGGCTATAGTTTAGAATTTCTAGCCTTACAAAATAGTGAATATATTGCGATAGATCAGAGTTTGGCTTTTGCTGACTTGCCATCTGAGATTGTTGTGGAATATGTGCAGAAGCGCTTAGTCCTAGGAGAAAGTGCAGCCTTGAAAGAATTTCGTAAATGGGTGCAGACTAATATTGTAAGGCTGTAACCATTTCAAAAACAAAAAGCGAGTGATGGTACAAAGTACCATCACTCATCTAAAAAGCAAGAAGCACCCATTGGGTGCTTCTTGCTTTTTAGTATGCGTCTTGTAACTCGTAAAAGTCTGGTGTGACGTAATCCTTACGCAGTGGATAACCGATCCAGTCTTCAGGCATGAGAATCCGTTTCAGATTGGGATGCCCTTCATACACGATGCCATACATATCGAAGGTTTCGCGCTCTTGCCAATCAGCAGTTTTCCAGATCCAATAGACCGATGGACAACGGGGATCGGCGCGGGGAAGAAATACCTTGATGCGGACTTCTTCAAAGCGATCGCTATTATTAATCACTTCATCGGTCAGCTTTGCCAAATGATACATACTGACCAAACTGTCTCCAGCACCAGCATCATAACCACATTGACACATCATGTAGTTAAAGCCATAGGCATAGAGCGCAGTCGAAAATGGCAGTAAAAACTGGCGATCAATTTTTAGAATAGGAACGCCTTGCTTGTCTAAGCCAAGAAATTCATGCTCAAAGCCATTGCTAGTTAGCCACTGTGACACAGGAGCGCTGACTTCAGTAGTAGTGACTAAAGCTGCTGATTCTGTTTGAGACTCTTGATTATCTGCCAAGGATTTCTACCTCCTTCTGAGCCATTTGCAACGCAGGTAATGGAATGCCAGAATCGACTAACTCCTGCGGTGGAGACATACGACTAGGCATTTCTAGATACTGCCCAGTCAGGATCGGGCTAACTACCTTCATCTCATGCTTGACTGCGTAGTAGCGATGAGTGCGATCAAGGTTGGCTCTTTCTTTAAATCCTTCAGTACCAATCTTTTTCCGCAATTTAATAATCGCATCCATAATTGCCTCAGGACGAGGAGGGCAACCAGGAATATAGACATCCACAGGAATCAGCTTATCAACACCGCGCACTGTGGTGTAAGAATCACTGCTAAACATGCCGCCTGTGATTGTGCAAGCACCCATCGCAATGACATATTTTGGCTCTTGCATTTGTTCATAGAGACGTACCAGCGCTGGAGCCATCTTCATGGTGACAGTACCTGCGGTGATGATCAGATCAGCTTGACGAGGACTAGAACGTGGCAGAAGACCAAATCTGTCAAAGTCAAATCTTGAGCCAATCATTGCGGCAAACTCAATAAAGCAGCAGCTAGTGCCGTAGAGCATTGGCCAAAGGCTGGACATTCTTGACCAGTTGTAGAGGTCATTAAGAGTAGTCAAAACGACGTTGTTAGACAAGTCTTGGGTAACTTGAGGCTTTTCAGCAGGGTTGATGAGTCGTTGGGTTTGTTCTTCAATGGAGAAGTCCAAGCCAACATTTTCAGATTTCATGACCATTCTAATGCTCCTTTTCTCCAAGCGTAGACTAGACCTAATACGAGGATGCTAATAAATATGAGTGCTTCAACAAAAGCTAGTAAACCTAGTTTACTAAATGCGATCGCCCAAGGGTAGAGAAATACAGTTTCTACGTCAAAGATTACGAAAGCTAGGGCGAACATATAATAACGAATATTAAACTGAATCCAAGCTCCGCCAATGGGTTCGCACCCAGATTCGTAGGTAGTGCGACCTGCGGCTCCTGACTGCTTAGGGCTTAATAATGCTGACAATGCCAATCCCAACAGTGGAACGAGCGTACAAATAATGATAAATACCAATAGGTATTCGTATCCGCTTAAAACCAAGATGGATTACCTCTTCAAGCTATCTTGACTAAATTCTAATTTATGGCATACAGACGTTGGGTTGCTGCTGTCACAAAATAGGAGCTGCTAATTTAATTATATGGTCGTGGTGGTAGATGAAAATTTGTTACGGAGTAAAAATTTATTCATATCTTGACTTATATAATTAAAAGCTATGTCAAATCCTGCACCAAATGCTTTTGCGTTAGGGCTTTAATCAAAATTATATTTTTTGTTTGACTTGATAATTATGCCAACTAATTTATTCCAACATATATTTTCATAATTACTTTTATTGCTGCTTTTACAATCCATTTAAAAATTTTATTAAAAACTTAGGAGAATCCATGAGCCAAGGTTTAGCAGCGCTTTTGCGTGTAGGCACACAAAAATCTCACTCAGCCGCTGAGAGCACAGACTTTATCAAATGCTTTTTAAAGGGCGTAGTTGACAAGACTTCCTATAGCAGACTCGTCGGAAACCTTTACTTTGTTTATAAAGCGATCGAAGCAGAGTTTGAAGTGCATAAGCATGATCCTGTATTGAGCAAGCTTTACTACCGCGAGCTGTGGCGCGAAAAGAGCCTTGAACTGGATATGTTGTTTTACTTTGGTTCCAATTGGCGTGAAATAGTCAAGCCTACTCCAGCTTGTGAGAAATATCTCGCTCGTATCCATGAGATTTCGGCTAATGATCCAGTATTGCTAGTTGCCCATGCTTACACCCGTTATATGGGCGATCTATCTGGTGGTCAAATACTCAAGAAGATTGCTAAAGAGTCTATGGGATTGGAAGAAGGTAGTGGTACAGCGTTCTATGAATTTGATGATATTCATAATCATGGCGAATTCAAAAAGCATTATCGCCAAGCTCTTGACACCTTGCCCATAGATGAATCTACCGCCAAGCGCATTGTTGAAGAAGCCAATGCTTCTTTCCATATAAATATGGCTATGTTTCGTGAGCTAGAAGGCAATTGGTTGTTAGCTTTAACCAAGTTTGGCTGGAATTCTTTAGTCTCCAAATTCAAAGGTGATGCAAAGAATAGTTCGGTTCGTCCTGCATCTAAAGCTGTTAGCTAGTTTCTATGGGTTTTTAAGTCTCAATTCGCACTCAAACCCCAATAAAAAGATCAAAAGCGTTGCCGTGCAACGCTTTTGATCTTTTTATTGGAAGATAAGACTGCGACCTAGCCATAATTGCAATAGCAAAATCACAAAACCTAACATTGCTAATCGCCCATTCCAAATTTCAGCAGATGGTGTCATTCCCCATTCCCAGCCCTCTTGAGGGTACAGCTTAGTATCTTTTTGAGGTTGAATGGTTTCCGAAAAAGAGATTTGGCGATCGCTTAATGCGGTAACAACAATATCAAATAAAGCTTTAATAAAAGCTGGATCTGTGTCGGGAGCAGGAACTCTGGCAAAAGTAGTAATCCCTGCTTGTTCAGCGATTTCGCGGTATTCACCGTCGATTTCTTCAAGAGTTTCTATATGCTCAGACACAAAGCTAATTGGTACTACCACTAATTCTTTAACATTTTGTTGAGCAAGCTCTTTGATAGCAGCGTCGGTGTAAGGCTGTAGCCACTCAACAGGACCAACGCGGCTCTGGTAAGCGAGTTTATAAGGATTAGGACGATCTAGCTTTTGCATGATCAAGGCTGCACAGGTCTCAATTTCTTTTTGATAAGGATCGCCCGCCTCTTCGATGTAGCTAACAGGTACGCCGTGGGCGCTAAAAAAGATATGGGCAGTACTAGGATTTTCAACTTTATCTAAGGTCTTAGAAATCAAATCAGCCATTGATTGCAAGTAACCAACATGGTCATACCAAGAAGGCACGATCGTGTATTTGACCTTCTGCAATTCAGGATCACTCTTCCAGATCCGATCTAGTAACCTTAGGCTAGAACCTGTTGTACTAATCGAAAACTGCGGGTACAAAGGGAGAATTACTAAATCTTCGATCCTGTCCTGTTTTATTTTGGCGATCGCCTCTTCTGTAAAAGGATGCCAGTAACGCATTCCAATATAAACCTTGGCATCATAACCATTTTGTTGAAGCTGACTCTTTAGAGCTTCTCCTTGATCTTCGGTAATACGACGGAGTGGGGAACCACCACCAATTTTTTTGTAGTTTTCTTGAGACTTTTTGGCGCGTAGGGTGGATATTAGCCAAGCTAAAGGAGCTTGTAGTAGTGGGGAAGGTAAACGAATAATTTCTGGATCTGCAAATAGGTTATACAGAAATGGACGAACATCTTCTAGTTTGTCTGGCCCGCCAAGATTCAATAATAAAACTCCTAATCGCCCCATGTTAATCGCTATACCCTTAAGTAATAATCTGTACTTTGTTAATTGTATAGCAAAGCTATAGTTAGCTAGTACAAGCCAAAACCCAATAAGCGAATTGCGGCGCGAAGCGCCGCAATTCGCTTATTGGGTTCTATAACAGCGCACAGCGCTATGTAGCCTATTGAGGCTTTAAAGAGTACAGAGAAAGTTTTAAAAGTGCCGCGAAGCGGCACTTTTAAAACTTTCTCTGGGTTTTAGAACAGCGCAAAGCGCTGTATAGTATCTTGGTATTTTAAGGCTCTAAGGAGTTAGGCTCAGTTGTAGAGGATAAGTTGTCTTCGCTTTTCTGTTGGTCTGAGAATAACGGTTGTTCTGTAATATTTGAAGCTATATCTTCTTGATCGTTCAAATCAGTTTTTATATCTATAGAAATAGGCTGGTCAATTTTTTGATTAACTGCTACGGAGTTGCCAAATCCTCTTTTCTTCTTTGAAGTTGAAGATGAAAACTTACGATTCTTCTGTAAAAAAATAATTTCTTCTTTACTAGAATTCTGTGTAATAAAGTTGTCTTTTAGCGGATTAGGCTGTTGAGCAATAATCTCTGTTTCCTTGATTTCTTCCGATGAAGTTGCAAATTCAATTTCTTCAAGAAGAACACCTACAATATTAGGATCTTCAGATATTGCAAGCATTTGACAAACATTTTCTGATGCATCTACGATTTCTGAAATATCAACATTATCTGAATTTTCTAGTATCTCGTCAGTTAAAATTTCAACTTCATCAGCAATTGAAATTTCTGAAACTATAGATTCAGCTTCATCATAATTTACTTCTATATCATCTGCGAATTCTGAATCCTTAACTGTATTTACTTCGTCAGTCGGAAATTCTTCAGATATTTCTTCAGCGATATCAGTAGTCTCTATAATTAAATAATCTTCATCTTTATCATTAACTTCTGCAATCAGAGATTCGTCAGAGACTTCTGTGTCTATATTTGCAACTTCAATAATTACCAATTCTTGAACTTCAAATTCTAAATTAGCCTCGACAAAAACTGTTTCTGTTAATTCTTCTGTCTCGGATTGAGGAATTGTAATTTGCTGAGTATCTTCTGGTTTGCTTATCTCTGGCTGTAGACGGATATCAGAGTGATTTTCTAAGTTTTCAAAAAACTTTAAAATTTGAGGCGATCGCCAGCCAATTATAGTAAATTTATTTTTTATTTTTTCGACTGAGATTGGCTGCAAACTATCTAACTCTGTCTCAGCCGTAAGCTGAATTCTCAGCGCCGCAAATCCTGACTGCAATAAAATATTGCTAGCCACCAGAAAAGCCTCCGCCCATACAATCCCCAAAAGCCTTAGTCCAGACGGAAATGGAGCGATCGCCTCAGCTAATGGAGCTGCACTATAGATTTTAGAAAACAAGAATAACATCAGTATCGCGACTGACACTGCCATCCAGCCCGTCACATACCACCCATTGCTAGGTTGTTTGACTAAAGCCAACATTCTTAGCTCGCGATCGCATAGATGTGATTGAGGTTTTACGACAAACCATAGGCTAAAGGGATAAATCGGCTGTTGCCATTGCTGCCAAGCAACTATACCGATAGCGGGAAGCCCTAACAAAAAAATCTCAAACCATGCAGGAAAAACTGGGTCACCTACAGCTAGTCCCGCCATACTTTCGATCAGCAGCCAAGGCACTGCGGCGACAAGTGCGATATTGCCCCATACAAATGGATTTTGCGTAGATGCATTACTGCTACTTATGGTTCTATGAGATTTATTGCGATTTTGTGAATTTATCATAACTGCAATATTTAATGACTTCTAAAAAATCAATCCCTTCCTAGTGCAAGATTAGCGTTGCACTTCGTTACTCCTCTATCCTAAACCTGTGATGAGACGAGTCCAATAGCCATCGTATATCTGCAACACTTCAGGCTCTAGCTTACTAATACGTCCACTTTTAGCAATCATGGTTTCCGATGGCTCTAAAGCTGCGATCGCCTTGAGATCATCAGGAATCATCGCTTTAGCTAATTTATTAGTTGTGCCGAAACTGTTAGCATCGCTGATTTTGGCGGCAATCTCAGGCTGCATTACATAATTAATCCATGCGTGCGCGCCTTCGATGTTAGAGGCTCCTCTGGGTATCGCCACCGTATCTGTCCAGATCGATGTGCCACTATTTGGTAAAAAGTATTTAATGTTGGGATCTTGTCTGGCTAGGCTAATCGCATCTCCTGAAAAAGCCATACACATCATCAGATCACCCGAAGCTAGGGGATCTCGCCATGCATCGGTTGTGAAATTAGCGATCGCAGGCATCAGTTCACGAAGTTTGAGAAAGGCTTGCTCAATTTTTTCTGGTTCTGTTGAGTTATACGAGTTCCCCGAAATATGCAAAGCCATACCGATTACTTCGCGCGGATCATTTACAAGCGTAATCCTTAATTTTTCCTTATGCTCCCATAGATAATTCCAATCGGCTGGCTCTTCACCAATAATCGACTTGATCGCTCTTACGTTATAGGCAATACCTGTCGTCCCTAAGCTCACAGGTACACTAAAAACCGTATTGGGGTCATGGGGCAAGTTTAGAAATTCCTCAGAAATATTTTTGAGGTTCGGCAGTAATTTTTTGTTTAGTGGTTGTAACAGCTTGAGGTCACGCATCTGCGTCACCATATAGTCGCTAGGATAAATAATGCTATAACCTGACCTTCCACCTGAAGCCTGAAGCTTGGCTAACATCACTTCATTAGAGTCATAGGCATCACCCACGACCTTTATCCCCGTCTCCTTTGTAAAACCTTCTAAAACCTCAGAGTTATCAACATAGGTTGCCCAGCCGTAAATGTATAAAGTCTGCTTATCTTGCGTAACTGGACGCACCACATCTTCTCCACCAGATTCGTCAGAAGTTTGTGTTTTCTCTTCAAAAAAGCCGCAAGCGCCGAGTCCTGCTGTTCCAGCTAGAGCCGAGGTTGTCAAGGCAGCTTGTTTAAGAAATTTACGCCGAGATATACTCATATACTCTGTTTAGTTACTGATTAGATTTGGCTGACTTCATTAGGTGGCGATCGCAGTTTTAGGCAAGGCAACACAGTCTTCAGGCATCCAAGAAACATATACTTGACTGTCGAATGGGGGAGTTTTCTCGCCTTGGTGATTGGAGCGCACTAGCATGACTCTAACAGGTGGCACATTCTCACTTGCGTGTAAGTCCACGACAAATTGAGAGTGATCGCCCAAGTACAGCACATTATTGAGAATGCCGCGATAGGTGTTGTAGGGCTGGTTGGGATATTCCGTTGAAAGCTTGATTTTTTCAGGTCGGACACTGACTACAGCTTCAGGGATAGATGCCCAGTCTTTGGGCTTGGCGGCGACGATCGCCAGTCCTGTCGAGGAACGCAATTCCACAAAAGCACCGTCCTGCTCGATCACCCGACATTCAAACAAATTAGTCTCACCAACAAAGTCCGCCACAAATGCCGAAGCAGGGCGATCATATACTTCTGCGGGTGTGCCAATCTGTTCGACTCTTCCTTGATTCATGACCGCGATTCTCGAAGAGATCGCCAAAGCCTCGCCTTGGTCATGGGTGACCATGATGAAGGAAATTCCCAGTTCATACTGCAAGTTAGATAGCTCTACTTGCAGCTCCTTCCGCAATTTAAAATCTAGGGCGGCTAGGGGTTCGTCAAGCAAGATTACTTTAGGGCGATTGACCAGAGCGCGAGCGAGAGCCACCCGTTGCTGCTGACCACCCGAAATTTGATTGGGATAGCGATCGCGCAAATGGTCGAGGCGAACTTGCTTGAGTGCGTCTTTGACTCTTTGCTGAATCTCAGGCTTGGCTACACCCTTCACTGACAAGCCAAAGGCAACATTATCAAAAATACTCATATGCCCAAACAGCGCATAGCTCTGGAATACAGTATTTACAGGACGTTGGTATGCGGGGATATAAGACATAGAATTGCCCTGAATTAGCACTTCCCCTGCTGAAGGCTCCTCAAATCCCGCTACCAATCTTAGTAGGGTAGTTTTGCCACATCCAGATGGCCCCAAAATACTAAACAGTTCGCCTCTCTGCACTTGCAGATCAACGCCTTGAACGACAGTACTTGTACCGAACATTTTGAATACTCGTCGCAGCTCAACGTCAGGAACTGTCCCCGTTGAGTTTGCAAATTGCTTAGCAGTGATTGACTGTGCCATAGGGTGATGCTAAAACGTCTATTAATGTGTGGCTAAATTGTCACTGAGTCTCTCGCATTTTAGCGCGTTGCAACTGATAAATGAGTTGAAATGTTAAAGCAATTGCTACAAATGCTTGACCGAAGAATCCCAAGACAATATCGGAAAAGTTGACTTCTGGATTTAATAACCACGGAAATCCTAATAATAGCCAGCCCGCGTAACGAGTTGGATCAATTGATAGGACAAAACTGATCACAAGTGGCAAGAAAATTAGCCCTGAAATTGTACCCGTAACCCATACTGAAGGATTTCGGATTTTGAGGAATACGCATAGTTGAGCAATTAGGGCGATTAAAATTACAGAAAGTGAGAAGGAAATGACAATCATAGTGGCACGACTGATTGATTCAGATGTAAACCATGCATTAATCCAGATCAAGATCGGTACTTGGGTAAATAAAAGGTTGAGCAGAATGGCGACTGGTGCAGGGCTTTTGTCTGACCAAATCAAGTCACGCACAATATATCCCAATCTGTAACCACTAGCATCTTGAGATGTCTCTGCTGTTGATAGAGCGCCAAATCTTACCCAATCTAATAAATCCTGTCTCGGTGGCGTTAGAGCTGCGATCACGCCTAAAAATAAAAGAGCATTAGCAATTGTGATTAGTAGTAGCAAAATTAAGGGCAAGGTTGAGTCACCAAGGCTAAACTGGCGATCATTCAGACTTGACTGCATACAAAATCCCAGCATTAAAAGCTCTATATATATCGTCAATACATAGCTTTGACCTTTGCTCACCAAGGTAGCCGCAGGATTGTGAAATCGTCTCTGTAAAATTCGCCAAATTGCTAAACTAGCGATCGCCAAATTGCAGATTGAGAAAATATGAGCTACCCAAATATTTGAAGCAACTGGCAAATACCACCATTCTGCCTGAATGGCTCCAAAGTCTCCCCCTAGAAAAAGGCTGTTGTAAGAACTCCACACGGTGAAAATATTCCACCACATAAAAGCAGGGGCGATCCAAATAAAGCTGAGAAAAGATGCCACGAGTGCTTGAGCCGATACTTGACCACCAATTTTTATTTGTGAATTGTTTAGCAGAGACAGCAACATTACACTGCTAAACAATAAAAAAGCTGTACCAATTAGTAGTACATAAAAACTGACTAAAAATGCTATGGGTATACCTCCCGCGATCGCTGTAATGAAATGGTAGGGAAAGATTAAGCCAAGTCCAATGTAGGTTAACAAAGGTACACCAATAATTTTCCCCATAAGGATATTGACACTGGCTCTAGGGCTGATGCGAATGAAATTGAGTGTGCCACGATAGTCTTCAAGAGAGAGGTCAATGATTAGACTATAAACACCCGCTAAAAACAAGATAAATGGCATCGACCAAGTAATTAATCGAAACTGTTCTAGCCACCAACTCGACCAAGAGTCGGCGCAACCTAGACTGCGTAGTTCCTGAAAGCAGGTGTCGCTAGGTATACGTTGGCTAAAAAACAAGAGCATTAGAGCTTGAAATAGCAGAGATATACCGATCGCTACCATGAGATTGCGGAGCTTCAGTTTTCCTCTAATTTCTCTGAGCAACTGCGGATTCCAATCACCGATCCGATCAAGCCAAGATTTTAATGGGGAGAAATTTGGAGGTAAGTTATTCATGGGGATCTAGCAAATCTTTTGTAGTTTTTACGGTTGATTACAGCGCTTTGCGCTTTTGTAAAACCTAGAGAAATTTTTGAAAGTGCCGCTTCGCGGCACTTTCAAAAATTCCTCCATACCCTTTAACGCCTCAATAGGCTGTAAGTAGATAGACAGAATTAAAATCAGACTTAAAACCTGTGGCGCACGCTGCGCGTGCACCGCAGGTTTTTGGAATTTTATATCTAATTGCGCCCAGCCACTTACTGTTGTAAATTTAGATTTTACTTAGATTCTCAAAAGATAAATATTTCACAAGATCACTATGGACAATGAAGTAAATCAGTCTAATTCCACAGAAAATTTAACAACCGATAATCAACAGCTAGACGCAGAAGCATCTGATGATTTGATAGAAAACTCAATCAAAAATAATGATAAGTCTAGCTTAGATATTTCTAACAATAAGCATAAATTAAGGTTTGGGTTACTTGCGGTTTTAGCTAGTGGTAGTTTGCTAATTTTTGGGCGATCGCTGTTAGATAACAGTATTGGCAAACCGACCCCACTTATTTTCCCAGATAAAATTGAGTTAGCTCAAGCACAATTAAAAGTTTCCCAGATAAAACCAACCGAACCCATAGTTGACACTAAAAGTTTCTTTGGGCAGCCCAAGTTTATGACGGGAAGTCGCTATGAGTATCTAGTTGATGACCTTCCTGTAAGCATAGACTTACGATATGCCGTCGGTACTGACGGAGATCTGTATGTGTTAGTCAAAGAATTAACTGAAGCTAAGATCGATGAGGATCAGTTTCGCCTAAAGTCAGTGCGTAAAGACCCCATTGGCTATTACTTTATCTTTGATTATCAAAATCGCTTATATTTGACTGCCTGTGTTAATCCGAGAGGGATATCTACAGTTACTAGAGAGCAGTTTGACGATAATGCTAGTAGTCAAATTCTTAATCGAGATGTCTTGATTGGTTGGCTGTTAGGACAGAAAGACTTGCGCGATCGCCGATGCCTATTTACGCTCATATCTACGCCTCTAACCACAAATAGCGATCGGCAAGAGGTCACTCAAAAGTTAGAAAAAGTTTGGATTTCATGGTATGAATGGTGGAAACCTCGGTTTCCACCATCTTAGTCTTAAAGTTTTTGGTCTTGGATACAGCCTATTTGTGCTGGAACTTCCAAGCAAGGATAAACTTCAAATTAAATCAAAATAAAAATAAAAAATAAATTTATGAACTCGGCGCTAAAAAATGAGTAATGCTAATTCAAATACCACAGAAATAGTTACAGCAAACTTATTACGTTTTGCTGGTTATGGATTACTTCTACTATCATTTGCTAACTTCGCAGACGCTTTACTGCCACCCAAGTTTGGACAGAGTGCTGCATGGGAGTTTGAAACTTTAGGCAAAATAGTTGGAACGTCACCTGTGCCGATTATTGCTCTAATCTTAATATTTTATGGTGAGTCCACGGCTCGCTCTGCCCTTGGCAAGAATGTCCTTAAGATCTTGTCATGGTTTTCATTAGTACTCAGTATTTTCTACATAGTGATGACTCTAATTGGTGTCAGCGCCGCCATTCGTATTAATAACGATAATGAAACTCAAGCCAGCTTTTTGCTATCGCAGCAACTCGCGCAGTTTAATACGGCTAAAGAGAATCTTAAAAATACTAATGATGCCAATTTACTAAGAGCTGCCGAATTCATTGAAAGGCGATCGCCTAATTTACAGTTAAACAAATCTAACCTTACTGTACTAAGAGGTCAGTTAGAAACTGAAATCAATAAGAATGAAAGTGAAATCAAAACCAAAGTTGCTGAAACGAAGTCTTCTGCATTTCGCCAGCTAATCAAACGTGCTGCCAAATCATACTTTGAAGCTCTTGTTTCAGCAGCAGTCTTATTTGGTATTTGGAGTCAAACCAAATGGACACGTTCAAATGTTAAGCGTAAAAAGAAAGGCTCAAAAGTAGCGACAAGTTTGGGAGATATAGCCAGTGCGCCTACTCTTGACGCTAACAGCGACGAATCAGACAATAATTAAAGTGATAGACGGCGCGAAGCGCCGCCTATCACTTTAATTGAGACCCAAGAGAGTGTGTGGGCGGGGGCGGCCGCCACCCAACACACCCAAACAAATAAAAAAAGGGCCCAGAGGAAGAAGTTATTAAGACAACAAAAAAACAGAGTGGTTTAAAAGGAATTAAACAAATATAAGATGTATTTGTTTTGTGTGGT
>JBBQRB010000085.1:0-13301 GCA_038215315.1 Pseudanabaenales cyanobacterium | reverse complement strand
CTGGGGGGGGGCCCGTGCGCCCCCATTTTTTTTTTTTTTTTTTTTCATTTTCACTCTCTTCTATTTTTTTTTGTTTTTTTTTTTTCTCCCCGGGGGGTGGGGGGGGCCCCCCCCCCCCCCAACCCCGCCCCTTGGTTTTGTGTCCTAGCCAGACTGACTACGGCTATATGAAACCTTTTTAGTGCGATAGGCACTAAAAAGGTTTCATAATGAGAATTGCCGATTAAAATTTTTTATGATTAACAAACTTGGATTTTGGCTCGTTTGGATTTTGTTTTCGGTTTATGCATTTGTATTTGCACCACCTGATCGCCCTGAAACTTTGGATCTGATCAAAAAACTTATCGCAGGAGACTGGCAAGGGACAAATGCTTACATTGTGGCTTTGTTTAACTTGATGGGTGTATTCCCTTGTGTTTATGCTTGTATTTTAGTTAGTGATGGGAGAGGGCAGAAGGTTCCAGCTTGGATATTTTCAGGGCTTTCTTTTTTAGTTGGAGCTTTTGCGCTATTGCCCTATTTTGCCTTGCGTGAACCAAATCCAATTTTTGTTGGCAAGAAAAGTTGGAACATAAAACTTTTAGATTCGCGTTTTGCAGGAATTGGAATCAGCGCGATCGCCATTTATTTTTTGATCTATGGTTTTTCTTCAGGAAATTGGGGCGATTTTTTACAGCAATGGCAAACGAGCCGATTTATCCATGTGATGAGCTTAGATTTCTGTATGCTGTCTTTGATGTTTCCTTGGCTGCTCAGTGATGACATGGACAGGCGGGGCATGACGGATGATCGCTTTTTCTCATTTATTGCATTAATTCCCCTAGTCGGAGCCTTGATTTACCTCTGCTTGCGATCGCCTCTTGTGGAAACAATTGAAACTCAAGAAGCAATCTCTTAGAAACGCTTTCCAAGAAAAAAGATGGTGAACACTAAATGTTCACCATCTTTTTTCTTGGAAAGCTATGTTTTACGCTACGCGCGAGATGTAGCTTTTTATTTTAAGCGCAAAGTGCTGTAACTACTTTGACTCAGTGAAGTCAGCATCAATGACATCATCATCACCGCTTGCAGCATCACGAGTTCCATCTTCAGGAGCCGCACCACCACCATCCTGAGGGGCTTCAGCGCCGCCTTGCTGATACATCGAAGAGCTAAGAGCATAGAGCGCTTGCTTCAGTTCTTCAGCTTGGCTAGTGATCGCTTCATGGTCATCCTTAGCGATCGATTCGCGCAAGTCCTTAACCAATCCTTCAATCTTGGTCTTATCGGCTTCAGGAACCTTGTCGCCGAGATCCTTGATTTGCTTCTCAGCTTGGTATGCGAGAGAGTCAGCTTGGTTTTTCGATTCAATGCGATCGCGCTTCTCTTTGTCAGCCGTAGAGTTACGTTCCGCTTCGTTGACCATGCGTTCCACTTCATCCTTAGGCAAGGTAGAAGCACCAGAGATGGAGATAGTTTGGACTTTACCAGTTCCCTTGTCCTTAGCAGTTACAGACAACAAACCGTTAGCATCAATATCGAAGATAACTTCGATTTGAGGTACGCCACGAGGAGCAGGAGGAATGCCATCAAGACGGAAGGTTCCCAAACTCTTGTTGTCGTTAGACATTTCGCGTTCACCTTGGAGAACGTGAATTTCCACATTGCTTTGTCCATCAACCGCAGTTGAGAAGACTTCGGACTTCTTGGTAGGAACAGTGGTGTTTCTAGGAATGATCTTAGTCATTACGCCGCCCAAGGTTTCGACACCGAGAGAGAGCGGGGTAACGTCGAGCAAGAGGATATCCTTAACTTCACCAGCAAGTACACCCGCTTGAACAGCTGCGCCGATCGCCACAACTTCGTCGGGGTTAACGCTTTGGTTAGGATCTTTGCCAAGAATCTTTTTGACAACTTCTTGTACCGCAGGAATACGGGTCGAACCACCAACGAGAACTACTTCATCGATCTTTGATTTGTCGATCTTGGCATCACGAATCGCTTGCTCAACGGGAATGCGGCAGCGATCAATCAGGTCAGAGCAGAGCTCTTCAAACTTAGCGCGAGTCAAGGTGGTGTCTAAGTGCTTAGGACCATCTTGAGTAGCGGTGATGAAGGGAAGGTTGATTTCAGTTTGAGTAACACTGGAAAGTTCAATCTTGGCTTTTTCAGCAGCTTCGGTAAGACGTTGCAATGCTTGTTTGTCCTTGCGAAGATCAATACCTTCAGCAGCTTGGAACTGGTTAGCAAGGGAATCAACGATCTTCTTGTCGAAGTCGTCACCACCAAGGTGGGTGTCGCCACTGGTGGACATCACTTCAAATACACCGTCACCAACTTCAAGGATCGATACGTCGAACGTACCGCCGCCAAGGTCAAATACGAGGATAGTTTCGTTGGTTTTGCTATCAAGTCCGTAAGCGAGTGCTGCTGCCGTAGGCTCGTTGATAATACGCAGAACTTCAACACCCGCAATCTTGCCAGCATCTTTAGTAGCTTGGCGTTGGGAGTCATTGAAGTATGCAGGAACGGTAATTACGGCTTGAGTGACGGTTTCGCCAAGATATTTACTGGCATCGTCTACTAACTTACGCAATACTTGAGCCGAAATTTCTTCGGGTGCGAATTGCTTACTAACCGCAGGTGCGTCGATTTTGACGTTTTCGCCAACCTTCATTACTTTGTAAGCGACTTGCTTAGATTCGCCGCTAACTTCGTCATAACGACGACCGATAAACCGCTTTACTGAATAAAAAGTATTGTCGGTGTTCATTACCGCTTGGCGCTTGGCAATCTGTCCAACAAGGCGATCGCCATTTTTGGCGTATGCAACGACTGAAGGTGTGGTACGGAAGCCTTCGGCGTTTGCAATTACCGTTGGTTTGCCTCCTTCCATGACAGCGACGACTGAGTTTGTCGTACCTAAGTCGATTCCAACTACTTTAGCCATAAGGCTTCCAACTCCTAAGTTTTATTAATCTTTAATCTCTTACAAGATTAACTACTTTTCTCGATTAGCACATCAGGGGGACTCTACCTAATTCAGTAGGGTTTTCCGTACAAAGTGGTAACTTTTGGCATCAGACTATGCAGAAAAGCTTTGAGAGCAACCCCAAAGAACGAGTGGTAGCAAGGATTACCAGTATTCGTTCTTTGGATTTCAAGAAAGCGCAAAACGCGCAAAGTGTTCTAGCTCACGATTGAATAGAAGGAGAATTGGTAAGATGTCTTGAACATTGACGAATCGACTCAATGTCTGAGTCTTGCCAGACTCTGACATCTTGGCAGTGATGTGCAACTAGAAGTCCCCATAATTTATCACTGTCTGTGTTTGAATTCTTCACTAAAACTGGTGCTACTAGATTTGATCGAACTTGTAAGGTTCTCAAAAAGTCGCGATGGCATTCATTTATTAGTGCTTTCTCAATATCTTCAGTAAAGTAGATCCGACCTGCGGCATAGAGTGAAGCGTATTCTAGATTAAAGCAGTCATCAGCTCCTGTTGAGCCGATGATTGAGTATCGATGGTCACTGAGGGCTTCAAACGTAACTTGACCTTTCCATTTAGTATAGAAATAGTACAAAACAACTCGATCAACATCAAGTAGTTCCCTCAGATCATGGAGTGCGTCACTAACCACTCGATCCTGTTGTAATTTATTAGTGATTCTATTTAAAACAGAACTTAAATCGCGACTTGCAGAATTCATGGCAGCATTGGACTTGGTTTAATTCACAAAAGTGTTAACAAACTTTATTAATCAGGATGTATAGCTATAGGCACTTCAAAACCCAAAAGAGAGAGGCGGCGCCCCGCGCCGCCTCTCTCTTTTGGGTTTTATGTCCTAACAAGACTAGCGGCAGCTATAGCTCAGTATAATTTATTCAACCAACCGAGAGTTTTAAATTGCCAAAAGAATATCGCACCACAGGAATAAACCTTAAAGGTATGCCTCTCGGTGAAAACGATCGCCTATTGACGATTCTCACTAAAGAGCATGGCTTGATCAAAGCTGTGGCAGCAGGGGCGCGAAAACATCGCTCGGCAATGGCGGGGCGGTCGGGCTTATTTGTGGTCAATGATTTACAGATAACCGTTGGACGCAATATGGATCGCATTAAGACGGCAGAAGTGGTGCAGTCTTTTGTGGGTTTAGGAAAAACTCTGGCTAAACTGACGGCTGCTCAATATTTGTGTGAACTTGCGCTCATGCAAGCTTTGTCGGCTCAGCCACAGGAAGAACTATTTTTAGTTTTAATCGAACATTTAGATCGGATTCAGGCGGCTGAAGGCGATCGCGTTTTAGCGCATTTGAGCCATGGCATCTATCACCTGCTGGTTATATCAGGATTTGCGCCCCAAGTCCATACTTGTTGTATGACTCAAAAAAATGTGATTGCTCAGAGCCAGACTAAACATTGGAAAGCAGGATTTAGCATTGTCGGTGGTGGCGTAGTCGATATTGCCAATCCTGCAAATGACGATAGTTCAAATGGCGATCGCCCTGATAATTTTTTATATGAGACTACTTACAATCGCATCAGTCACTATCTCTCAGCTTCAGAATTATTGGCGATGCAGGAACTCGCACAGACAAAGTTAACCGATAATATTTTAGAAGCACCTATTACAGATTGGCTTGTTGTTGAAAGATTGTTGCGAGCCTACGCACAGTATCATTTTGATAGACCAATCCAGTCTTCGGCTCTGATCGACAACTGTTTTTTTAATATATGACCCATTTATTCGATCCACCTACTCCCAATCTGCCTGACCCACACGATTCTCACCACACTCACTTAGCTAAGGTCAATACCGAAGATGATCATGCATCGGTAAATTCTGAAAACCCTGATTTATCTGAAGCGCCCATTGACTCTCAGTCGGTGCTTCGCAACCCTAATTTTTTATCCCTGTGGAGTGGTCAGGTTTTTTCGCAGATCGCTGATAAGATTTTTTTGGTACTTGTAATCGCGATCGTTTCTACGAGATTTCAACAGGCTGGCGAAACGATTAGTGGCTGGGTCTCAGCCGTTATGGTCTCTTTTACAATTCCTGCGATTTTATTTGGATCGATCGCTGGTGTTTATGTTGATCGCTGGAATAAGAAAACAGTTTTAGTTAGCTCTAATGTTTTGCGAGGAGCTTTAGTACTGAGCATTCCCCCACTGTTGTGGATCACGAAAAACAGTGTTTTGCCTTGGGGCGCGCCAACAGGATTTTGGGGGCTTTTGTGCATTACCTTTTTGGTCTCGACTTTCACGCAGTTTTTTACACCTGCGGAACAATCAGCAATTACACTCGTGGTCGAAAAGCCAAAGTTACTAGCTGCCAACTCCCTCTATACGACAACGATCATGGCGGCGTTGATCTTAGGCTTTGCCCTTGGTGAGCCGCTTTTAGCTCTATCAGATCATCTCTGGCACAATGTTGGTCAAGAGATTTTGGTGGGTGGTAGCTATTTGCTGGCGGGTTTAATCTTGCTCTTATTAAAAACAGGTGAAACCAAAGAAGACTTGCACCGAGACAGTTTTCACCTTTGGAATGACATTAAAGAAGGTTTGCAATATCTCAATCACAAAAAAACTTCTTTATCGGCCCTAATTCAATTAATTTGTACGTTTTCAATTATTGCGGCGTTGACGGTGCTAGCTGTTCGTCTTGCGGAAGTTATGCCTGAAATTAAGTCGGAGCAGTTTGGATTTTTATTGGCTGTGGCAAGTCTAGGAATGGCAATCGGTGCCGTGATCGTTGCCAAAATAGGCGATCGCTATAGTCGGCAAACCCTTGCTCTGATTGGTTCGATTGGAATGTCCGTATTTTTGGGGATGCTGGCTGTATTTAGCGATCGCTTTTGGTTAGGATTAGTGGCGATCGCGGGTACTGGTATTTTTGGCGGATTATGTGTAATCCCGATGCAGACGGTGATTCAGGAAGAAACTCCTGAATATGTACGCGGCAAAGTATTTGGTTTACAAAATAACGCGGTGAATATTGCCCTTAGTTTGCCCCTGTCGGTTGCGGGTATTGCGGAGTCTTATTTTGGGTTGCAAAAAGTAATTTTTGCCTTGAGTGCGATCGCGATCGTCACAGGGATTTTGGCTTGGTACATTGCTCGACAATTAGTTGAGCAGTAGCATAAAAGCCAGAAGACAAGTTGCGGCGCGAAGCGCTGCAACCTGTCTTCTGGGTTTATGTTCTAAGTAAAACTTGATTTGGGATAACTAAAAACCGCGATAAGATCTAGTTTGATTTGTTGCACTTTAAATTAGAAATTCTGATCGCATGATTTTCCCTGAGTATTCTGACTTTACCGAACTCGCTAACAAGGGTAACTTTGTACCTGTATACATGGAACTAGTCGCCGATCTCGATACGCCCGTATCAGCTTGGTATCGCGTATGCCAAGGGCAGCCCTATAGCTTTTTGTTGGAGTCAGTTGAGGGTGGCGAGAGATTAGGGCGCTATAGTTTACTGGGATGCGATCCGCTATGGGTATTAGAAGCAAGAGGCGATCGCACTACTCAAACTTTTCGTGATGGTAATGTCAAAGAATTTATTGGCAATCCCTTTGAGCATTTAAGTAATTGCCTTGCGCCAATCCATCCTGTGCATTTGCCGCAGTTACCGCCAAGCTTGGGCGGGCTATTTGGTTATTGGGGATACGAGTTAATTAATTGGATCGAGCCAAAAGTACCCGTTTATCCTTGCGAAGATGGTGATGTTCCTGATGGCGTGTGGATGCAGGTAGATAGTTTATTGGTGTTCGATCAGGTCAAGCGCAAAATTTGGGCGATCGCTTACGCAGACATGAGTAATGGTGAAAGTCCAGAGAAAGCTTATCAATCTGCTAGCGATCGCCTGAATGTGTTGGTAGATAAACTGCGATCGCCCCTTGATCGCCAAAAAACCGCAATCACTTGGACAAATCCCCGACTACAGCCACCTGTCAGCTACACCAGCAACGTTACCCGCGAGAAATTCTGTCAAGCCGTCGAGCAAGGTAAGGAACATATCAAGGCTGGAGATGTCTTTCAAGTGGTGCTTTCACAAAGGCTAACCACAGAGTTTAAAGGCGAACCATTTAGCCTATACCGATCGCTGCGAGTGGTTAATCCTTCGCCTTACATGGCATTTTTTAACTTCAAAGACTGGCAGCTAATCGGCTCTAGCCCCGAAATCATGGTCAAAGCCGAAGTGATCGATGGAGTCTCCCGAACGGTTTTACGCCCGATCGCAGGGACAAGACCAAGGGGCGCAACCCCTGCCGAAGATGCCGTTTTGGCACAAGATTTATTAGCTGATCCTAAAGAAGTAGCTGAACACGTCATGCTCGTGGACTTAGGGCGCAATGATCTTGGGCGGGTCTGTAAAAGCGGCACTGTCAAAGTTGATGAACTAATGTCGATTGAGCTTTATTCCCATGTGATGCACATTGTCAGTAATGTCGTTGGCGAAATCCGCGCTGACAAGAATGCTTGGGATTTGCTGCAAGCTTGTTTCCCTGCGGGAACTGTGAGTGGTGCGCCGAAGATTCGAGCAATGGATATCATTCACCGATTAGAAGGCGATCGGCGTGGTACTTATGCTGGAGCCTATGGCTATTATGATTTTGAGGGGCAGCTCAATACGGCAATTACAATTCGGACAATGGTAACTAAAGATGGTACTGCTAGCGTACAGGCAGGTGCTGGTGTGGTGGCTGACTCTGATCCTGAAAAGGAATATCAAGAGACTCTAAATAAAGCAAAGGGAATGTTGGAGTCGTTACGTTGTTTAGGCTAACTGAATTAATGATGCTGTAACAATAATGAACTTAACCCGCCAATTCAGGTTTAAGAAAGCGCTGCTGAAATGGCAATAACAAAATGCTCATCAGTAACGATATCTCGTTAATAAAATAATCGCGTTGATCGATTTTGAGAGTGCGATCGCATAATTTCATAAACTTCCAATCTGTCCCCGTAGTCACACAACCATAAACAGCCTGAGCACCCAAATTTGTCTTGGCATTTACAATCTGAGCCGCGATCATTTCCGCAGCACATTGCCCCAGTCCTAACTTAATGTTTTCGTTTTTAGCTTCAACCAACATCAAGACAGGCGATCGCACTTCATAGGAGTCTTTAATGGCACTAAGAATATAGTCACAGTAACCTGTTAAACCCTGTGCAGGATCGATATTAAATTCTGTGCCAGAGAAAAAACCAATTTCATAATTGAGTTGACGGCGCACTTCCAACAATACAGGGGCAATCACCATTTCTGATCTTGCTTTTTCAGTGTTAATAGCTGTTGCGAGGGCAAGATTTTCATCTAGCGATGTCATTAAATAATCACTAGGAGTGGTTGGATTAATGTTAGGAAAAAGACTTTTTGGTTCTTCAATAACTAACCCAAAAGTTTCTCTAGCACGGGATAGATTGAAGTCACTGTAAGCCATATAAATTAACTTCGTAGAAGATATTCAAATCCGCTAATCTTTCGCTAGGAAGAGAGTATGAAATTGAGGTTGAAGCAGTAAGTGAAATAGCAAAAAAAAGAGCGGCGCGATGCGCCGCTCTTTTTGTTTAAGTTAAAGCGGCTGCGCCACCAACTACTTCTAAGATTTCTTGAGTAATTGCGGCTTGACGGGCTTTGTTATATTGCAAGGTCAATGACTTGATCAGATCAACTGCATTTTCGCTGGCGTTGTTCATGGCAGTCATTCTGGCTGCAAGTTCGCTAGCAACTGATTCTTGCAAGGCTCTGAGGATTTGATTGCTCAAGTACAGAGGCAGCAAAGCATCGAGGATTTGTTCAGGATCTTGCTCAAAGATTAATTCTTTAGGCAACTCCTTAACTGTGATTTCGCGCTTTTCAAGCTCAACTTGCAACTTACCGCCACGAGTGATCAGACGGAAAATTTCATCATCCTTAGGTTCTAGTCCTTGAGGCTCTAGGGGCAGTAAAGTCTGCACCACAGGACGAGAGCTAATTAGCGATACAAAGCGAGTGTAGATTAACTCAACTCGATCAATTGCGCCACTTAAAAATGCTGATGTAATTTGATCTCCGATCGCATTAGCTTCGGCTGCGGTAGGAATTTGGTTTAAGCTCGTAAACTTAGCTGCGATCGGTTGATCGCGGCGAGTAAAGTACTGCACAGCCTTACGCCCAACCAAAATAAAGGTGTATTCAAGTCCTTGTGCTTTTAATTCCTTAGCGCGAGCTTCGGCGTAACGGATGATCGATGAGTTATAGCCACCGCAAAGACCGCGATCGCCTGAAATTACTAGAATACCAACAGTTTCGACAGGGCGCTTATCGAGCAAGGGTAAGCTAACATCCTCGAAAGTGATGCGCTGCTGGAGACGATATAAAACTTGAGCGAGGCGATCAGCAAAGGGGCGGGTGGCAAGAACTTGCTGCTGAGCGCGTCTGACTTTTGCGGCTGCGACAAGACGCATTGCTTCAGTTATCTTGCGAGTATTCTTAACACTGCCGATGCGATCGCGGATAGATTTGAGGTTAGCCATGAAACTAAATTGCTACTTGCTATTGAATACTATGGAAAATTTGGAATATCACAAAAGACACTTGAGTATCCTTAGTATCTTAATAAAAAATTGCGCCTTCAAACCGCAAACTAATATATATCCTTGAAATTGATTATCTTAGAAGACAAGGAGCTTACAGCCTACAGCAAATCCCGATCAAACCAAACCCAAATTTTTTGTAAAAGCCCCGCTTCGCGTGGCTTTTACAAAAAATTTAGTGGTGAGTTTGTTCTCAATCTGCTGGATTGAGGCTTTAAGAGGTACAGATAAACTTTTAAAAATGTTGCTTTGCGCCACTTTCAAAAGTTTATCTGGGCTTTATAAGAGCGCAAAGCGCTGTAAGCTTCTTGTCTTCTAAGATTTACAAATAACCTGCTAACTCCTTGATATGATCGCCTCTTCACCTTCTGTTAACCCAATTTCTACGACCAATAGCCAAATAGCTAATTTAGCTGAGCCTTCGGATGATTTTCTTGAAATTGCAGGGCGTAAGTTCCGATCGCGCTTAATGACTGGCTCAGGAAAATATGCTGACTTTGAGATTATGCGTCAAGCTCTTGCAGCGAGTGGTTGCGAAATTGTCACTGTGGCTGTGCGCCGTGTCCAAACGAATGCGGTGGGGCATCAAGGACTCGCCGAAGCGATCGACTGGAACAAGTACTGGCTATTGCCAAACACTGCGGGTTGCCAAACTGCTGATGAAGCCGTGCGTGTGGCGAGGCTGGGTAGAGAAATGGCAAAGATTTTGGGGCAGGAAGATAATAACTTTGTGAAGTTAGAGGTAATCCCTGATCTTAAATATTTACTACCTGATCCGCTTGGCACTTGCAAGGCAGCCGAACAACTGGTCAAAGAAGGTTTTGCGGTACTTCCCTATATAAATGCTGATCCGCGTCTGGCTAAAACCCTTGAAGAAATCGGTTGTGTCACTGTCATGCCCCTTGGTTCGCCGATCGGGTCTGGGCAAGGGCTAAATAATGCGGCAAATATTCGGATTATCGTTGAGGAGTCCAAAGTGCCTGTGGTCGTGGATGCGGGGATTGGTGTGCCTAGTGAAGCGGCAGCCGCGATGGAGTTGGGCGCAGATTGTTTGTTGGTTAATACTGCGATCGCCTGTGCTAATAACCCCGTGGCAATGGGACGTGCGATGGGCATGGCAACTGAGGCAGGACGTGCGGCTTATTTGTCTGGACGTATTCCTGTCAAAGCCTATGCCAGCGCCAGTTCGCCATTGACAGGGCTAGTTACTACCTAGGCTTTGCCAGTCTTATTAGAAAGAGGTTGATACAAGTGGCGACAGCCATAAGAAGCGCTGTATATTAGTCTTGTTTAACTCTTCGGCACTATAAAACCCATGACTGAATCTCTCTGGTCATACGTCACTCCCGGCATTCCTGACGATCTATTTGAGCGTTTGCCAGGAATACCGATGAGCAAATGTGAGACAAGACTGCTCATCATTGGGCAATTAAGGCTAAAAGCTAACGCAGTACTATGGGACATTGGCGCAGGCACAGGGACGATTCCTGTGGAGACAGGACTGCTCTGTCCTCATGGGAAAATCTTAGCGATCGAGCGAGATGAAGATGTCGCAGGGCTGATCGTTAAGAATTGTCGTAAATTTAATGTGAACAATGTCGAAGTGACCATCGGCAGTGCGCCCGAATGTTTACACAATATCGTTGATAAGCCCGATCGCATTTGCATTGAAGGTGGGCGATCGGTATCTGAGATTTTGGAATACTGCTGGGATCACTTACAGGTAGAGGGGAGAGCGATCGCGACCACAAATAGTCTTGAAGGTTTGTATGCGATCTCAGCAAGTTTTGCGATGTTGCAAGCAAGGAATGTTGAAGTAGTGCAGTCATCAGTGAACCGCTTAGAAACTCGCGGTAATCGGCAAGTTTTTGCTGCGGTTAGCCCGATGTTTATTATTAGTGGCGAAAAACTATAAAACTCACGAAGTTATTTGTGAGGAGAATGGGCTTCAAACTCATCTAAATATCGTATACCGTATTGATAACTGAGAGGTTTACCCAGAAGAATTTACTTATTTAGCAACTAATTAGCTGGATCACATAAATTGTTAAGTAGAACTGAGCGTATGGATAGGTTTTTGCTTTCTTTGGCAGCTAGTCCAATCGGTTTTTCTCGACTAGTAATTATCAAGCAGCTTTGATGGCTAGTTTCTCCAATACTTCTCAGAAGTTGTCCATAGCCTTCGTGTTTATCTCGATAACGCCCTTGTGGATCTCCAGTCTGTAAGATTGACTCGAAATTATCTAAAACTAATAGACACCGAGAGATTCTGAGATAGTGCAATAGGCAAATAATCTTATCGTCTAGGTTGCTGGGATTAATTATTTTTTCTTGATGGGATAAAAATTGAATCCATTGGGTCAAAATATCTTCGATAGAAGGAGAATTACGAAGCGATCGCCAGATCAAAAAATCAAATTGATCCTGTACTTGTTGAGCAATCTTAACAGCCAAAGAGGTTTTGCCAACTCCACTAATACCTTCTAGTGAGATCATGCGGCAAGATTGATTTTGTTTTTCTTGAGAAGAATCACTTAATATCCATTTTTCGAGTGTTAATAATTCTGAATTCCGTCCGCAAAAAAAAGGGATGTCGATCGCTTCTCCCCAGTCTGCGCGGCGAGTGGTTGTAAAAGAATTGGTATGGAAAGGTTTGACGATAGATTTGGCAATAACTTGATGCTGGGTCAAGATCGAATACAAGTTATTTTTAGTGACTTTCTTGTTTAATTTCTCTGAAAGCAACTGCCAGACTTGCGCTCCTACTTCTCGTAAATAGTCAGGGTTGTAATCTGAGACTGAAGCGATTTGACTGTAGGTTTTGCCTTCCCAACATTGTCGAAAAACTAGATCTTGAATATTGCTGAGATAGTGAGGCTGGACAATAGTATTGATGAAAGAAAGCGCTTCTTCGGCGGTCATGTCTATTCCCGAAAGAGAGGTTTTTAGAAAGTCAAAAGTATGAATTATCCAGTTCATAACCTACAGATATATGTTTTCAAGTCGTCCACAACTAAAAATATAAAATCTGTTGCGGCGCTTAGTCCTGCAACTGATCATTTTTTGTGGCGTGTTTGATCAATAACTGGAGTACTTACATGAAACTTATACAAATCACATACACTTTCCCACATTTTCCCACAGACATCAATGCTTATATCTTTATAAAATCACACTTAAATTTTAAGGTTTTTAGGGTGCTGGGTTATGGCTAACAACAATTGGTCGAATGTAAATGGTGGGAATTGGACTAGCGTTGCTGACTGGAGTTTATTAGCTTTACCACAAGTATTAGATGATACTTTTATTACGCTAGGTGGTATTTATACAGTCCTCTTAAACATTAATTCAACCATCAATAGCCTGACCCTCGGTGGGGCAACGGGAACCCAAACCCTAAATATCAGTACCAACACACTGACGCTAAATAATGCAAGTACTGTCAACGCTACTGGTGTGTTGAATCTTAATGGCAGTACGTTAGGAGGTAGCGGCAGCCTTACATTTGCCTCTGGAAGCACATTTAACTGGACAAGCGGCACGATTAGTGGCCCTGGCATCACCAATGTCAATGGAGCCTTGAATATTAGTGGGAATAGTAACAAAACCTTGTCTGGTGGACGTACCCTTAACCTATCTGGCACGACCACTTGGAGTGGCAATAACGGTACTAACGGTAATCTTATTTTCGTAAGTGGCAACTCTACGATCAACAACTCAGGTATTTGGCAAGACCAGAATAC
>JBBQRB010000084.1:0-13368 GCA_038215315.1 Pseudanabaenales cyanobacterium | reverse complement strand
ACTCCCTTCCCAGCGAAAGATTAGCGGTGGGGGGGGGGGGGGGGGCCCCCCCCCCGATAGGTGTTTTTTTTGTTTTTTTTTTTTTTTGTTGGTGTGGTTTTATAAGAATTTGTTTGTGTGTTTTCTCTCCACACGTGACTTTTTTTTTTCTCTTTTTTTTTTTTTTTCACTCAAAAAAAAAAAAAACCAACCCCCACCACACCCCCCTCGGGGGGGGGGGCCCCCCCCCCCCCCCCCACCGCTAATCTTTCACTGGGAAGGGAGTAGGACAAATCAAAACCCAAGAAACGAGTTGCAGCACTTCGCGCCGCACCACTAATCTTTTACTGGGAAGGGAGTAGGACAAATCAAAACCCAAGAAACGAGTTGCAGCACTTCGCGCCGCACCGCTAACCTTTCGCTGGGAAGGGAGTAGGACAAATCAAAACCCAAGAAACGAATTGCGGCGAGAAGCGCCGCAATTCGTTTCTTGGGTTCGCGTCCTCACAAGACTGGAGACAGCTATATTTAGTGTCTGACCCGTCACGTTCTATAATTCAAAAGCACAATAATAAAATTTTTTAACACAAGGAAAGAGCTAACTATGGGAGGAAATGATCGCTTGCTAAGGGCAGCAAGAGGCGAAGTATTAGATCGTCCGCCAGTATGGATGATGCGCCAAGCAGGAAGATACATGAAGGTATATCGGGATCTACGCGAAAAATATCCCACATTTAGAGAGCGATCAGAGATTGCTGAACTTGCCGCCGAAATATCCTTGCAGCCATTCCGCGCCTTCCAGCCCGATGGCGTGATCATGTTTTCCGATATTCTGACTCCCCTCACAGGTATCGGCATCAATTTTGACATTATCGAAAGCAAAGGTCCCCTCATTGAGTCGCCGATTCGGACTCAAGCACAGGTTGATGCCCTTACAGATTTTGACCCTGACAAGTCCGTTCCTTTTATTCGTCAGATCTTAGCGGCGATCAAAGAAGAAGTTAAAGACCAAGCGACAATTCTTGGCTTTGTGGGTGCGCCTTGGACTCTTGCCGCTTATTCTGTTGAGGGCAAAGGCTCCAAGGATTATTCAGTGATTAAGTCAATGGCATATAAAGAGCCAGCGATTATTCATAGTTTCTTAACTAAACTAGCCAAGATGATCGGCGCGTATGTGATGCATCAGATTGAATGTGGCGCTCAAGTCGTACAGATGTTTGACTCTTGGGCTGGACATCTTTGTCCTACGGATTACGCAACTTTTGCCTTGCCCTATCAAAAGATGGTAGTTGATCAGGTTAAGGCAAAATATCCCGATACGCCGATGATCCTCTACATTAGCGGCAGTGCGGGTGTGCTAGACCTTATGCCCAAGTCTGGTGTGGATATTGTTAGTGTTGACTGGACTGTAGATATAGCGGCAGCCCGCGATCGCCTTGGACGTGATATGCCTGTGCAGGGTAATCTCGATCCCTGTGTATTATTTGCTGACCAAAGCTACATCAAAGAACGTATCCTCGAAGTTGTGCAAAAGGCAGGCAGTAAGGGGCATATCATGAACCTCGGTCATGGCATTCTTGCGACTACACCTGAAGATAATGCTCGTTTCTTCTTTGAAACCGTTAAGGGGCTTAGCTATTAGAGTTTAGATAAGTATCTGCTCTGCCCAGTGAAAGATTAGACGTTGCGGCGCTTCGTCTAGTCTTTCACTCGGCAGAGCGTATATATGGCTAGTTGGTTTTGATTTTTAAAGATATTTTTGCAAGATCACTTTGAGGCGATCGCGACTTGTCTCAGAAATTTGACTTAGGTCAGTCAAAATGGAAGTCTTGAGGGCATGGTGAGCCTCAGACTTGGGTGGGTTAGTAGCGATCTTGGCGACGGCGCGTTGAATTACCTGTTGAGCATTGACGGCATTTTTTTGCAAATTTTGAATGACCATTTCCACAGTCACGCTCTCGTGATCATCATGCCAGCAGTCATAGTCAGTAACTAGGGCGATTGTGGCATAGGCGATTTCTGCTTCACGAGCAAGCTTTGCTTCGGTGAGATTGGTCATACCGATCACCTTTGCGCCCCAACTGCGATAGAGCCGAGACTCCGCTTTAGTCGAAAAGGCTGGACCCTCCATACAGACATAGATACCACCTTTATGTACTTTGCTGCGCCCTAACTCCACGCTTTCGGCAGCCGAAGCTACGACCGACAGCAATGACTTACAAATCGGCTCGCCGAAGGCAACATGGGCGACGATCCCCTGTCCAAAAAATGTAGATTCGCGGCTACTAGTGCGATCAATAAATTGATCTGGCAAAACTATATCAAGAGGTTTGGCATACTCTTGCAAAGAGCCAACTGCTGAAGCCGAGATGATATATTCCACACCGAAACTCTTCATCGCATAGATATTGGCGCGGTAGGGAACTTCGGTGGGAAGTAAATGGTGCGATCGCCCATGTCGCGCTAAAAATAATACAGGAGTCCCCGATAGTTCGCCGTAAATGAGCGAGTCCGAGGTTTTGCCAAAGGGCGTTTCGATATTGACTTCTTGAACGTTAGCGAGGGCGGACATCTTATAAAGTCCACTACCGCCGATGATGCCGATTTGGGCTGTAACTGTCATAGTTTTTTAGGGATTATTTTTTAGGGATTTTTGTTTGGAATTTTGCAAAAAAAACAAAATCTAAAAAGCTGTGGTGCAGGCTGCGCGTGCGCCACAGCTTTTTGAGTTTTGTTAAGCTTATCGACTTAGCCGCACCAACGGCGTGGCTAACACTCTAGTACCTATGCTTTAGTTTGGATGCGTAATTCTGTAAGTAAATTTGTTAACTGCTTTGTGGTTGCCTGATAGACCTCACCACAAAAATGACAAGTTGCTTCAGCGCCTTTGTCTTCAGCAATCATTGTTTGCAGATCTTCTTCTCCAAACATTTTCATCGCGGCTAACATTCGCTCAAAACTACAGGGACAGGCAAATTTTACATCCTTAGTCAGCGGTAAGATATCCAACTGCATTTCGGCGAATAGTTCCAGCATCACATCGGCGATTTCTTTACCCTGACTTAGTAAAGTCGTGAATTTTTGCCGATCGCTACAAGCTTCGAGTTGCTCAATTAAGTCTTCTTGCGATCGATTAGCTGTCTTCGCCGCCCTAAGAGTTGCCGCAGGCATAATCTGGAGCAGTATGCCTGCGGCAAACTTCACTGGCGATTTCGCATTAGGTTCTAGGAGATCAATAACTTCGGTGAGCATCAGTTGGGAGTAAGTTTGTTCTGACGAAGCTAAGTACCAAGCGACATCATTGGCGATATCGCCCGCGACTAGCTCCACTGTGCTGTTGTAAGGTTCGCCATAACCGACATCGCGCATCACTTTTAAAAAGCCAACCTGTCCGACAGCTTGACTAACATCTTGGGAGCCATCTTCGAGGGGCGGTAGGGTAAAGCTGGGGTTGGAGACAAAGCCACGCACAGTGCCATCAAAACCCGCATCGGCATAGACTAATCCCAATCCACCATCACCAGAAACCCTGACGTTTACCCTTGCTTGATCTCGTTTCATGTTTGCGGCAAGCAATAGGCTGGCACTCATGGCTCGTCCGAGGGCTGCTGTTGATGTTGGTGATAGTCCATGACGAAGGTAGGCTTCGTTGAGTGATTGGGTGATACTTATGCCGAAGACACGGACGCGACCATCAGCACTAAGGGCTCGAATTAAACGATCAGTCATGGAATTTTGAATATTAAAGTTATCATTTGAGATAGATCTATTTTAACAGTAAGCACTTTGATCACATTTTTCAAAGGTATGAATCAAGGCTTTACAGCGCTTTGCGCTCAAACTTGAACCAGTAAAATTTGTGAAAGGGTTGCTTCGCGACCCTTTCACAAATTTTACTGGTTCGTTTGATCGGAAATTGCTCCTTAAACTTTTTGATTTTGTCCTAAATATAGGTAACAGTAGCTACTCCCTTCCCAGCATAGGACTAGACATTAAATCCAAGAAATTATCGTTGCGGCGCACCGCGCCGCAACGTCTAATCTTTCACTGGGAAGGGAGTATGATTTGGAACTTTGGTATGATTAGCTTGAGTATTCAGTTAGATGAACAAACTATGGTATACGCTGGAAATGCTTGGGACAAAGATGCTTTAAAAAATCCTGAGGCAGAATATCAAGATTTGCTGGCTTCCTTGAAGGAAAACCAATCTTTTTCCATGTCGTTTGTACGATGTTCCCCAACAGAGGGTGAACAAATTATTAGAAGAATTAACGCGGATCTGAGCGATCGCCATATTGAATTGTTGCGCCTTACTCAACCGATTGCCGACTTTTATGAGATGTTTGCCGAAAAAACGGAACTGCATAACGCAGATATTTTGTTTGTTACTAGTATTGAGGAGTTTCTAGAAAACAATATTGAAGACTTAATCGATGATGGCAGCTTAAGTAAGAAGCTGAAAAATTTGCCTCGCCCCATCTCTCACCTTAGCCTAGTACAGCCAAGCTTAAAAGCGATCGCGCCGACTTCGTTTGTCTTTCTCTTGCCTCTATTTGCCCTCAAGTTTTTTATTGATAGCTATCCTGATCTGTTTGAATTTCCTGTTAAGGTGTTTGAGTTCCCAACGGACATGGAATTATTGCGGCAAGAGATTTTTCGGTGGGTTAACAGCGATCGCTATGAAGCCTATGCCCAAATCACAGAAGAAGAACGCGATCTCAAGTATGAAACTCTCCAAAAGTTGATCGCCGCTCAGCCTTTAATCTCAGAACGACGGATCGAGCTACTCCTAGAGCAGGGAGGCTTATTAGTCGCAGGTAATCGCTGTAAAGAGGCGATCGCCAATTGCGATCTGGCGCTAAATATTCGCTCTAATAATCATTTAGCTTGGTACAACCGCGCTGTGGCTCTAGATCTGTCTGACTCCCACACTGAAGCGATCGAAAACTATCGTCAAGCAATCACCTATAAAGAAGATTTTTACGCAGCTTGGCATAATCTTGGCACTTCCCTAAGTATGGTGGGGCGCTATGAGGAGGCAATTGATAGTTATGACATCGCTTTGCAATATAAGCCCGATTATTACTATTCCTACGGTGGGAAAGGGTTGGTTTGCAGTGTGTTGGGTAAACATGAAGAGGCGATTAGTTACTGTGAAAAAGCGCTCGCCATCAAGCCAGATTATGTTCAAGGTTGGTTTAGCCGCGCCTATGCCCTTGAAAGTATTGGTAAATATGAAGAAGCTGTCGCTAGCTACGATCGCGCCTTAGAGTACAAGCCATTTGATCATCAGATCTGGTATGGTCGAGCGAAGGCGCTTGAGCAGTGGGGAAACTATACTGAGGCGATCGCTAGTTACAACCAAGCCTTAGAGATCCGCCCCGATGACTATTATGCTTGGAATAATCGTGGACTTGTCTTGAGTCGTTTGGAGCTTTATGAAGAGGCGATCGCCAGTCATGATCGCGCCTTGGAAATTAATCCTGACGATCATTTTGCTTGGTATAGCCGAGGCAATGCCCTCAGCGGATTAGGACGACTGGAGGAGGCGATCGTTGCCTATGATCAAGCTATCCAAATTTCTCCCCAAGAAGCCCAAATTTGGCATAGTCGTAAGCTAGCTTTGAGAAGACTTGGTTTTGAGTAGAGAATAAAAAGACGATGACGACTCCAGTTGACAATCATGATTTATCTCGCATAAATCAACCAAATGTGGCAGCATCTGATACTAATTTTCCTAGTAATGCGATCGCTCAGGTCAATATTTGCCAATCGAATAGTTTCATCAGGGGGCTAAAGATTCCTCTTAGTTTGCTGATTACCCTGCCATTTATTCTGAATACCTTCTTTATTGTTGGGCTGATTGGCTGGCTCTCCTTTCGGAATGGTCATCAAGCGATTACTTTGCTAGCGAACAGTCTTTATCAAAAGGCGACAGAGCAAGTTCAAGACCGCCTTAATTCTTATCTTGAACTTCCCTACAACCTCAACCGCATCAATGCTAGTACTGTCGATCTACAACAGGTCGATATGAATGATGAGAAGAAAATTCAAACTCACTTTTGGAGACAACTGCAAGAATTCCCCCAAATTAGTAACATCTACGTCGCCACGACCGATGGAAAGTACTTTGGAGCAAGACGAATTGGTGATAGATTTGCCGTTGAGAATGATCAGACTGTCTACATGGCTGATCGTTTTGGGCAGCAACAAACCCTATTAAGAGCTAAAAGCTTTAATCTTGCAGACCATTCTTGGTATCAAAGTCTACTGCAAACTAAGCAAAATGTTTGGACAGAAGTTTATACAGATCCGATTACCCAAGAACCTGCGATTACTTCTATCCAACCACTATCTCGGGAAGATGGAGACTTCCAAGGGGTGCTGGGTGTGTCCGTATCACTAGGAGATATCAATCGATTTTTGAAAAACAATAAAGTCAGCCTCAACGGACAGACAATCATTGTTGAACCAACGGGAGAGCTGGTAGCTACTTCTAACATATCGATAGACAAGTTCTTTCAAGCTAACTACTTAAAGCCAATCTCAGTAGATAATAAGCAAGATCAACTGACTCGGAGTATTACGAATTGGTTAAATTCGCGTCCACTTCAAAGAGACGATAAAATCCACCAATCCATAATTTACCTGAATGGAGAGAAATATTTTCTGCAAGTTGGGAAGTTAAAGAATGACGCTAAGTTAGTCGGACTAAATTGGCGCATTGTCGTGGCGGTTCCTGAATCAGATTTTGTGTCACAGATTAGGGAAAGTAGTATTTCAACAGCGATGCTCTGCTTGTTAGCGCTGTTGCTAAATGCTGTTTTAGGAATTATTGCGGCGCGAAGAATAAGTCGTCCGATCGCCGAGCTTAGCCAAGCAAGTCAATCGATTGCTAATGGCAATCTTGATCAGAAAGTGGAATCTTCCTGTGTGATTAAGGAGTTATCGATCTTGGCAAACTCTTTTAATCAGATGAGTCGTCAGATGAAAAGAGCTTACAATCGCCAAGAAGAGTATTCGCAACTTCTTGTCCAAAAGGTCGATGAACGTACCCATGCTTTGCAGCAAGAAATATTAGAACATGAGGTGACTGAGGAGGCGCTGCGGGAGTCAGAAGAAAAGTTTGCTAAAGCTTTTCAATCCAGCCCTGATGGTATGGCATTAATGTCTACTGAATCGGGAAAACACGTTGATATAAATGATAAATGGACAGAGATTACTGGCTATAGTCGAGAAGAAGCGATTGGGGCAAATCCAACTGACTTAAATCTTTGGGCGGATCTGCAAGAGCGCGATCGGATGTTGACAATTTTAGATGCTGAAGGTCGAGTCTCTAATTTTGAAGCGCGATTTATTACTAAGAATGGGAAGCAAATTACAGGATTAATTTCGTCAGAATCGATTGAATTTGGTGGTAAGCCCTTTGCAATTTATGTGATTAAGGACATTAGCGATCGCAAATTGATCGAAGAGAATATTAAAGAAAGTGAAAAGAAATATCGTGATCTCGTGGAATCGGCTAACTGTATTATTTTGAGGTGGGATACCCAAGGACGTATTTGCTTCTTAAATGATTATGGATTGAGATTTTTTGGTTATACGCTAGAAGAAATAATCGGTAGTTATGTACTCGATACGATTGTCTCAGTGCGGAATGTAACCGATGAAGATCTTCGGAATATGATTAATGAAATATGCCGCGTTCCTGAGAAATATCAACTCAATGAGAACGAAAATCTTTGTAAAGGTGGACGAAGAGTTTGGGTAACTTGGTCTAACAAGCCTATTTATGACGAGCAAGGGCAACTAATCGAAATTTTATCGGTGGGGACAGATATTACTGATCGCAAACAAGCTGAAAAGGAATTGCAATCAGCCAAAGAAATCGCCGATATGGCAAACCGTGCTAAGAGCGAATTTCTTGCCAATATGAGCCATGAGTTACGCACGCCCTTAAATGGAATCTTGGGATATGCCCAGATCTTGAAGCGTAATCATCATGATTTCAGTAAGCGAATGGAAGGATTAGATATTATTCAACGTAGTGGCGAACATCTGCTCACTTTGCTCAATGATATTCTCGACCTATCGAAGATTGAAGCAAAAAAATTAGAATTAAATCCTAGCGAATTTGATCTTCCTAAATTGCTCCATAGCGTGATCGAGATGTTTGAGCTACAGGTGCGCGCTAAAGATGTGCAGATTAACTATCAACCGCTTAGTGATATTCCTGAGATTATGTATGGAGATGAAAAACGGCTCCGTCAAATCTTGATAAATCTATTAGGGAATGCGGTTAAGTTTACCGATCGCGGTAGCGTTAACTTGTCTGTGAGTGCTAAAGCTTGTGAAGGATTAAATCCTTCCACCTGTAACAATCATCGGATTTACTTTGCTATCACGGATACGGGTGTGGGGATTGCCCCTGAAGCATTAGTAGATATTTTCTTGCCGTTTCAGCAAGTGGGCGATCGCGCTCGACAGCTCTCTGGCACGGGATTGGGCTTACCGATTTGTCAGAAAATTGTGGAGATGATGGGCGGTAAGCTGGAGGTTGAGAGTACTGTAAATATAGGTAGTACTTTCTCCTTTGAGATCGAGCTTGCGGAGATTTCTCACTTTGCTATTCCTGTCGCAGTTGATCGGCGGACGGTGATCGGTTATGTTGGCAATCGCCAAAGGATCTTGATTGTCGATGATAAGACCGAAAATCGCATGGTCTTAAATGACTTACTCAAGCCTCTAGGCTTCATTGTTGCCGAAGCGATTAATGGCTACGATTGCATTGCTCAAGCCCAAATGTTTGAACCCGATCTAATTCTGTTGGATATGGTGATGCCCGAAATAGATGGGCATGAGACAACTAGGCGATTGCGTCAAATTTCGATGTTTGAGAAAACCGCGATCGTGATGGTTTCGGCAAGTGCGTTCAATCAAGACCGCAGCCTCAGTATTGAAGCGGGTTGTAATGATTTCATTGCTAAGCCCGTTGAGCCTGATGCCCTATTTCAAACTATGCGATCGCTGCTTAACTTAGAGTGGCAATACGAAGAGATTATCCACCATTCAGAGACTTCTACTGTACATTCCCTAACCAATAGCGCAAACCAGCCAATTATTTTTCCGTCACAGCTAATAGTAGAGAAGTTGCTTCATCTAGCGCGTATCGGTGATGTAATCGCTATTCAAGATGAAGTCATCCTCTTACAATCGACTGATTCTACTTTTAACCTATTCGCCACTCAGATTCTAGACTACGTGCGCGACTTTCAACTCAAACGTATTCGTGAATTCTTGAAGGCGCAGGTTTAGAGGGCAAACCCACAAAAAAGAAGCGGCACATAGTGCCGCTTCTTTTTTGTGGGTTTGCGCTGTCGCTTGGTGCTTTAAAGGGTACAGAGAGATTTTTGAAAGCGCAAAGTGCCGTACAAACTAGGACATGGCTTGAATGATGTAGTCAAAGTAAGGCTCAGTGGTGGTTGCGTCTTCCTTGCTTAGCAATGCCAGAGATGCATTCTTGAGGCAACGAATCCCGTCTGCCATGCCAACTAAGGGTACACCGAGAGAGTTATACATCTCACGGACACCGATGATCCCGATTTTTTCGATGGGGTCTTTATCGCCTGCGAGGACACCGTAAGTAGTGAGGCGAATGTACCAAGTAAAATCTCTTAGACATTGATTGCGCTGTCTTTGACCGTAGGCATTGCCACCTGGGGAGATGTAATCGGGGTGAATCCTAAATAGTTCTTCGGTGGCTTTCTTGACGATTTTATCTTCGCTTTCTGCCAAAATTGTGGCAATTCTTACCCTTTGAGTACCAGTAGCAAGGAAGCTCTGGACACTTTGCAATTCAGAGACATTAGGATAACGTAGCTCTTCATCGGCTCTTTCTAAAACTTGGCTAACTACACTCATGATTAAAATAAAAAATTTAATATATTCGCGATCTAGTCTACCAAAAGCGCTGACTTAGCCAAGATATTGTAATAAAATCACAAATCTTTACACCAATTCAAGAAATTGTGCTACTGCTTTTGTATAGCTGTCGCCAACTGTATTAAGACATAAAACCCAGAGACTAAGTTGCGGTGCTTTGCGCCGCAACTTAGTCTCTGGGTTTTGGCTTAAACCCAATAAGTGAGTAGCGGCGCAGAGCGCCGCTACTCACTTATTAGGGTTTAAGGTGCAAAACAGTCTCTAGGTTTTGGTTCTTAGCTGTTTAAGTAAAGCTTTTAGCTCGTTGGCTAAATCGTAGCCGATCGCTTGATTACCATAGCGCCAGTCTTGATAAATTTGCGTAATCCTCGCGATCGCGTGAGCTTGGTGCTCAGAAAAGCGATCGCTCAAACTGCTTGCATACTCTTGAGGAGTTTGGTAAGAAGTCTTAGGCTTGCCTTGCTCAGACAACCATTGCAGCATCTGTTGATAGGCGCGTTGAGGTAGCGGCATCTTTTGCATACTCTGACGCTGCCACCACCAAACGATAAATTGCCACAAAGCCCAGCCGCCGATGCCAATACCAAAGGCGATCGCCAAGCCAAAAGCAATTCCAATCCAGCCCATCTCGATCAGCCAACCCACAACGCCGCCAACAAATTTGCCGATGCTGTCAAATAGCGATGTAAAAAAGTTATTGACAGGGCTAGGTAAAAATTGAGCGACCCAATTCCAAAAAGTTTGAATTACACCAAAGGTACGATTGTCCTCAATCGATGGTGGGAATAAGGGACGACCGGGAACAGGATCAAAAGAAACCCATCCGTAGATTGGGAAAAATACTTCTACCAATGATTGCGTATCAATGTTCTGAACTTCGTAAAGTCCAGTGAAGGGATTAAATTTGCCTGGGGCAAAACCAACAACATAACGAGTGGGAATACCCAGCGATCGCAGCATGACCGCCATCGTTGACACAAAATGGCTCTCCTCGCCACCTCCCTGTTCTACAAATTGTGACACTAGATCGCCATTGTTCTCGTTGAATTGTAATGTTTTCACCGCATAGTTTTCTTTGAGTCCTTCAGCAACTCTTGACGCGACATCATAGACATTATCTAGGACGATCGGATTACCCTTCGCATCTTGAGCCGTGGCAACCAATTTCAGTGCGGCTTCTTGCACCCTAGGTGAGATGTTATTTGGTAAGGTCAGATAAAAGTCGCGAACTGAACGCGGATATTGATTGGGAAGTTGTCGCAATTGCTGAGGATCGCGAGCGACCACATTAGAAATTACCGTATAGGTCAAGTCTTCAGGCAAAGGTCCTGGTCCCCTAAGCATTCCTTCCGCATCAATATCTATCTCTTCACTGGGAAAGAAGATTTGATTAGGCTTGGCTGCCGCAGGAATTAGATTGGGGAAATTAGTGGAAGTAATCGTATAGGTTTGGACAACCTCACGACTAATGATCGGTTTTATCTTTAACGGCTTACCAGTAAAAGCGTAACTAGGGCTAGGCACGAAAAACTCATAGTTAAGTGGACTGCGTCGAAGTGTCCGAATTTGATTAGGGTCATTGCGGGAGATGCGCCATCCTGTTCCTGTAAATTCGTCATACGCCATCACTCGCCAAAATAGCTCTGCTTGCGATCGCACCCGCATCACCAGTTCAGGCTCTCGTTGTACGCTTTGTCTACCCCCCGATGAGGCAGTATTAATTTCGGGTGCAAATAATGGCGGTAATATTTGTTGTTCGCCATCGCCACCAGTGCCACCAGTGCCGTTTGAGCCAGTGCCATTTGCGCCATTTTGCTGTTCGTTTTGTTGCTGACGGGTTAATATTTCGCCTCTCGGTAGCTGTCTCTGCACGGACAAATTAACGCTGACAGGAAAATTGCGAAGCTGAAAACCGGGTAAGCGTGGCAAGAAGGCAAAAATCGTCAATCCCAACACTAAAACGATCGCTAATAGTCCCGATAAGGGTAGTAATGAAATCCCCATTTTTTCGGGCTTAAAACTGGGAGTTGTCAGCCCCAAACGTGAGCGATGGTCGAGTAGTAAGATCGGCAGCCCCACTAATAAAAAAGCAATTAACCACAGAGCAAAGATCATCGTTTGGCTGAGAGTGGCTGCCAGAGCCATCAAGATCAAACCAATGACAATCGAATAGCCTAAGTCTTTGCGGCGTGGTAAGTCGAAGCTGTGCAGAACTTGTAGTTGGATTAGCAATTGCGCCAACAATAGTCTGGTTTCATCGGTATTCTTTACCAAGTTATTCAGAAATATCACCAGCATCGCGATCATCGTAACGGCAACAAATAGCTTGACGATCACATTGCGCTTGCGTCTTGCGTGCCAAGCCCAAGTTGCGCCGATCGCACTAAGAGGGATCGCCCACACACTGTTATTAGAAGCAGCGATCGCATCCACTGCACCGATGCTGATAAATACAAAAATCTGTACCAACACACGCAGAGGAATTGAGTCTTCAACATTGGTTATCGCCGATGCTGATGCCTGCCGTAATTTATCAAAGGCACTAATTTTTGATTGAGGCTGCCGAATCGTATCCATAGCTGCTCTGTAAGGGAAACTCTATCAGAATAATTAAGAGCGTACAACGCTCGCCTATCTACTTTAGCGCAAGTTATAGAATCAGCCTTGTGGTGATGTAAACAGTTACGCAAAACCCAAAAAGCTGTGGCGCACGCGCAGCGAGCGCCACAGCTTTTTGGGTTTTGTTTTTTATTGAGTGGATTATATAATGTAGCTATTGCACGATTATTCAAGCTAACCGATTAGTGACACTGGTCAAAGACTATGACTAATACAATCGCCAAATTAGAACTTATCTATCCCAGTAGTGACGGACAACCAATGGCAGAGAGTACTGAGCATTATCAATGGATTGTGACGATTACGGGTGGATTAGAAGCTCTATTTAAGAATGATGAAAATGTCTTTGTGGCAGGGGATTTATTGTGGTATCCCGTGGAAGGTAAGCCCGAAATACGTCGTGCGCCTGATGCGATGGTGGTATTTGGCAGACCAAAAGGAGCGAGGGGCTCCTATATTCAGCACCTAGAGGGAGGAGTTGTACCACAGGTGGTATTTGAAATTCTATCCAGAGGCAATCGCATTCTGGAAATGTCGCGTAAGTTTGATTTTTATCAGACCTATGGTGTTAATGAGTATTATGTTTATGATCATCTTTCTAACGATCTTGTGGTTTGGGTCAGAAGTGATGAATATGATCGCCTTGAGGCAGTTGATGATGTCCAAAATTGGACAAGTCCCAGATTGGGCATTCGTTTTGAATTGACTGATGCGAGTTTAAATATCTTTAATCCTGACGGAACAAGATTTCTGACTTATCTTGAGCAGGTTGAACAAAAGGAGCAAGCTCTTGATGCTATGGCTAAATATGCAACTAAACTTCGTGAG